>CAJAXK010000001.1 GCA_903946925.1 uncultured Bacteroidales bacterium
CAGGCACATCCATTACAAGGCTTGTTATAAAATTATGCGCTTTGCCATCCCACGAATCCCCAAGCCGGTTCAGAAAAATATCGTCCCATAAAAGATTCTTATACAACGTATCTTCAATAGATATAACCAATCCCCCGTAAATAAGTGTTTTGTACGATTGGAATGAAAGGTCGAAATCAATTTGAATTGTTTTTGATTTTAACACTTTGATAGGTATTTCGCAAATGCCAAAAGCTTCGTTAGTTAACTTGCCATTGGTACGTATAGAATCGAGGGTCAAAAAGGATGTCTTTTTTAACTCCCTATTCGCTTTCAGCAGGTGCATGTTCGATATCCTGTCGAAATCAATGGTATCGTAGTAATTTTGCCATCCATTAAAATCCTTTAATTCAATCATTTCGTATTTTGTATGATAATTCGGATGAGGCTCTTTTGTTATTGTGCTGGCCTTTTTATCCGAATTATTGATATATGATGACCACACATAAGCCAACAAACCATGCGACGAAACTGTAGGCGGTATTTGCCCCGGCTCATATCCATCCATTACTTTATCGTAGAAACGCTGAGGGATATGGCAGTATTTATACCAAACCGAATATTCAGTATTAAACACTTTTACAAAATGGATTGGGAAATACAGCAAGGGTATAACCAGAACGACGAAAACTCGAATTTTAGTTTTCGAAATGGCCCAATCCGCCATAAAAATAATGCTCCCAACTATCAACGGATAATAATAAAATGACATACTGTCGCTCGGATAAACCATTCCAAGATATTTAACCGATATGTACGTTATTGCAATATTGCCGAAAAGCAGGTACGGGAATATTAAATGATAGCTCAACGACTTTGTTCCCTGTTTAAAAAGCATAAAAATAAAAACCAGCAACAGTATAATTACTATTGTGGTTAATACTATCAGGTAATAATTCCCTTTCACAAAGCCTAAATCCGCGAGTGGCATAAAAAAAGACTTGAATGTTGTTGCCCACAAACCAAGTGTATTACCATCGAAATATGCGCCATTCGCTTTTACAAAGAGTGAAAATTTAATCAGAAAAATAGCCGGAACCAACCCTATTCCAAGCATGCCTATCCATCCAATGACGGTTGTTGCCGTATAATTGAAAGCATAAAAAAGTATTGCTAAAAGTAAAAGTAACAGGTAACTATAAGTTAACGTAAGTATGGCTGTCGAAGTCAGGAAGATAAAAGCAAACCCCAAAAAAACATGCTTCATTTTCTTTGTTTTAATACCGACAATAAACTGCCAGATTGATCCAGCAAAGAATGTAATTGCCAACCCATACCCCCGCGATAAAGCTAGGAATTCAATATAGTGCAGCGTTAAAGCCATTGTGAGAAAGAAACTATAACCAAGAACTTTTGACTGCAACTGCTGGCTAAGCTTAAAAATGAAATAAAAATAGAGCGGTGCAAAAGCTAAATTAGATAAACGCAAAACCAGCGGCGATGTGCCAAATGCATTGTAAAACAGGTATGTGAGTATAGTATTAAGTAAATGGTTATTGCCATCTGTAATGTCAATAAAAGGCCAAAATTTCCCGGTCTGGACAAAATGATAAAATGTGGCCATTTCATCGTGCGTCATAGGCACTGCAACGGCTCGGATAAAAAGAAATACGAGAGTTAAAAAGGAGAATAAAACAAATATTTAACTATCTGATATAAAGCGTATTGCTAAATGGGGGGGGTAATGAAGCGTTTAAATTCCATACTGCTAAAGGTGTTTAATAGACCAATCAGTTAATTATATTTTCTATTCTAATTTGATTGGCAAAAGTATGTCTTTAATACTGTTAATAATTGTTATGTTTCAAAATAACCTCCTTTTGTAAATCGGCTTTCTATTCTCCCGGTTACCGCACGAATCCTTTCACAAGGTTTCAATAACCCAAAACCCTCCATTCCAGTCCATCTGCTTTTCCGGTACGTTCCACTAAATCCTTCCTCTTAGCTAAATTACCCTAAACCCACCCCATCAATAAAAATTCCTGCCACACCGTAGAAGGGGTTTTTTATTCCCCCAATTCCGCAATCTCACACCCCATCCTTTCATTTATTTTGCAAAATTTACATCTGCCTTTCACAAATATTTATTTTTAAAATAAACCCCCAACCGCATTATTTAGCATTATCTTTATAGCAAATTTTTATACCAAAACTAACACACTTTATGCGCTACTTTTACCTGCTATTGCCCTTTATAGTATTGATAAACACTTTGGCGGCCAATGCCCAAAACTGGAGCACTCCGGTATTGATTTCGGATATGCCGGGCATAAACAACAATCAGGATATGTGTATCGACCGTGCCGGTACCAGGCATGTAGTATGGTCGCATAAAGTTACCGGCGGTTACTGGACTATTATGTACACCAAATCAACTACAGGCGGTACAACCTGGTCAACCCCCGATACCATTGTAAATATACCCGGTGCCTGGCTCTATGAGCCACATATTGTATCCGACACGCTGAACAATTTATTTGTAAGTTTCGACAGTATCAGCCAGGGTGGTAGTTTTGGGCAGGTTTATCTCAAAACTAAACAAGGTGAACAATGGGGGACCCATATGCGCATCTCAAATGAGTATGAACTGGCCGTACACCAATTAATGACAATTGATGGCAACAACAGGCTTTATATTTTCTGGAATGGCTATTATAACCAGAATGCTAAATTCATTTATAAATACTTAGAAAATGGGGTTTGGAGTACGCAAATAATCCCTTTTGTTGATTCAAATTATTACTCTTTACGAAGTGTAAAAACAGATAAACTTAACAATATACTTTGTAACGGGTTATTTAAATATTTTGGACAAGGTGGATCGTATCCACGCGTATTTTATACTAAGTATGAATCTGTATCAAATTCCTGGCAGACTATAGAAGATATGAATATTTATAATTCCGATCATGGATGTGATATAGCCATTGATACAGCGTTATTCCCCAACTTAGTGTGGGGCCAATATACCAATACTGCTTATCCTTTTGAACATGCCACCATCTTTAAAAAACAAAACCTGTGGGGATGGGGGGATAGCGATACTATTACAAAAGATGAGGAATACAACCAGAAGATGACAATTGACAAAAATAATACTGTGCATATTATAGATTGTTATGTATTGCCCGACAACAATACACTTACAACTTTTAACTATTATACTATTGCTGCCGATGGATGGAGCAAAGAAATATTAGACGAAAACGGCAGCATTATTATGTTTGATATAGAAACAACCAATGTATCGGTTGATATAGTTTATGTCAAGATGATTGCCTGGCCTGGCCCAGATTCAGCCAGGACGTATTATATAAACAAAAGCATCCTGGTTGGTTTGCCGCAAACTGTTGGCAAGGGCCAGCCATTGTTTGTATATCCGAATCCATGCAATGCTCAAACCACCATTGAGGCTTACCCACCTAAGCCAATACCAGTAAGCCTGTTTATAGTTGATGTTAATGGGAAAATGGTAAAAACATTCTTCGTAAACAAAACGCTTTCCCATAAAATTGAAACTATTTGGGATCTAACAGGCGATAATGCTCGGCTGATTCCATCGGGCACCTATCTACTGGTGTTGAAATCCGAAAAGTTTATATATGTGAAACAAATCATAAAATTATAATGCGCTATTGCCCCTAATCCTAATTAACTCAAATTAATCCTAACAATCAAATTATCAACATTATGAAAACAAAACACTTAAGCTTGTTGCTGCTGATGACTTTATTTTCAACTTTCGCCATGGCGCAACAAAAGTACGCCGTACTTATTTCGGGCGTTGCCCCAACCTGGGACCAGATGCAGGTGCCCACCGGGCTTAACGGAACCATTGAAAGCCCGCACCAGTACGACGAATTTTGGAACGACACCTACCTCATGTGGGAGCTCCTTACCCAGAAATACGGGTACGAAGATGAAAATGTAATCGTACTTTATTCTGATGGGGTTGATTGGGTAGATCCCAACCCATATAATACCAATACCCGTTACAAGGCCTCAAGTTACTTATTTCAAAAGATAACCGATAATGCTGCCACCATAAGCAAGGTTACCGAGGTTTTAACAGACCTGCAATCCGAGCTAACGGCTGACGATTTCCTGTTTGTTTGGACTTTTGGGCATGGGTTTCAAAACTCAAGTGGCAATGGGTTGCTACAGTTGAACAATGGCCTAATGGCAGATTATACCTTTGCCGGTTTGGTCAACCCAATTCCAGCCAAAAAGGTGGTGTGGATGCAGCAATGTTTTGGCGGTAATTTTGCTGATGATATTACTGGGGCTAATACCTATTTTCTATCCGCTGGTTCGCAGGGTGAATCAACCCATCCTGCTGAGGATATTTGCCCGGCCAATTATAAGAATGAGAGATACTATGTTGGCAGCACCTTGGTTGATACCTGCAACCACGGCGAGTTTAACTTTCACATGTATTCATCCCAAAATGGGGTTGCGCCAAGTGGCAGCCTATTCCATGGCCATCCTACTTCTTGCCCCAATATTTATTACTTATTTGCTGATATCGACATCAATGCAGATGGTTACATTGATCATGACGAGACGTTTGACTGGTTAATTAATGCTGAGGCCACTCAGGAAACACCATTGTTGGACGACCCTTATAAGTTAAGTGCATTTACTTCCTTCGAATATCCAACCCTATTGCACGACGAATTGCCACAAACCATGGACTGCCGTGGGCTGATTGGCATATCGAACGATACTTATGTTACAAGTGGTTCCACCCTTACCATTCTTCCAAATTCAATAGTACATTTACTCGATGGGGGCAACCTGTATGTTGATGCCGGGGCCTCATTGGTTATTGGCGACAATGTACATTTTATTAAAGATATACCTGGTTCGTACAATAAAATACAGATAAAGGGCACTTTGTCTGCTTGCAACAATGTAACTTTTGATGGGGGAACCACTGGGCAGTTGTTGGAAGTAGTGCCCATGAACAACAATGGCAGCTTTATTTTCAACAATTGCAGTTTCACCCGTACAGCCTTTTTAGGCACAAATGGCACAATCACTATTGCAGGGTGCAGCTTTTCTGGTTCCTATTGCGATATTGGAAACACTTTTCTTTCGGACAAACTTGCCAACATCAGCAATTGTACCTTCGAGGGCAACAGCATGGCCTACCCAGCTATCAGCATATCAAACCTTAAAAGATGGATTGTGGTTAACAACCTTATCGAACATTATCAGGTCGGTTTCGAAGCCCATAATTCAGGCAGGGAGTTATCCCCTTATTTCCTTGGCACAAATACCATACGCTATTGTACCGGCTCAGGGGTACGGCTTTACAATTCCAGGGCTACCGTTAGGTCCAACACTATAACCAACAACAATATCGGTATAGAAAATCTCGACAACAGCACAGCATATATCTATGGCATTTGTACGGCATCAAGCGTATTGCAAACCCAGCAGATTTCCTATAATTCAACCTATCAGATAAAATCGACAAATACCTTTCCTGTAACGTTTAAGTACAATGCAATCGAGAATGGCAATTACAATAATAGGGTATTCAATACGAGCACACAAAACTATAATGTTGCCCAAAATTATTGGGGGCTAAATATAGGGGCTACGCAAATGCAAACTATACTTAATCCGTATAGTACAGCTACTTGGCAGCCCACATGGGCACCTGGGGGCAGTTGTGGTGGCATTAACATTATCAGCAACACCACTCTTAAAGCTGCCGATTCTATGTACCAGGTTGGCACCGGGTACAACGAATCTGAGGATTATTCTATGGCAAAGAGCGTATTTACCGCACTTATCCATGCCTACCCCGGCACCGGTTACGCCCAATCGGCATTGTTCGAGTTGTATTACCTCGAAAGCCAGTTAGGCGAACAATATGGCGAACTGAAAAACTACTACGAGAACGATACAACCATTACCAACGATTCGGCCATGATGTTATCTGCTTCTTTCCTGGCTAACCAATGCAACATTAGCGTTCAAAATTATGCTGAAGCAGTTGCCTGGTTCGAGCACGCCATCGAACACCCGGTATCCTTCAACGATTCCATTTTCGCCATTATTGATTTGGGTTACACCTATATGATGGCCGAAGCCGATAGCATGAAACGCTGCCCGGTTGGCCGTTATCCCGAGTATAAACCCAAATCCCATGCCGGGTTTGCTGCCTACCGCGACTACTTGTTGGGCCTAACCGAAAACAGCAACACAAATTACGGCAACACAAACCCATCTAACAGGTTAGGGATAATTAAAACAATTAGCCCCAATCCCGTACAAAAGGATATGGCAGTCACTTTCCAAATGCCTTACGATTGCAACATAACGTTTACGGTACAAAATATGCTTGGGCAGTCAATAACCGCACTACCTACTGAATACTTTGCAAAAGGGCTGCAAACTAAAAACCTAAACCTGGGCAATGTTACACAAGGTATTTATATACTCACAGTTACGGGTAAAGGCAATGTTTTAGGCGCCATAAAATTTGTGGTAAATTAAAGTGAACAATCATTACACATAAACAATGCAACCACACAGCCCACAACCAAACGGGATATATTTCCCGCAAAGTTGAGGGCTGTTTTATTATCCAATGCAACGGCTAACTCGCTAACCGATTCGCCTTACTTCCAAGAACAAATAGCCTCCATTCCGGCGCATCTGTTTATCAGGCGTGTACCACTAAACCACCACACTTTACTCTGTTATAAAACCACACCCATAAAAAATATCCCCGCCACACCGTAGCAACATTGATTTTTGCAATTACACTCATCCCATTCAACTCTCAATTCACCATCCCACATCCGCCATCCCTAATAAATCCAAAATCCGTGCAACCCCGCATATTCTTTCGCGTGCTAATATGCTAGTTATTGGATATTTGAACAACAGAGCCAGTAATTTAGGTCGCCCATGAACCAATTATAGTACAATTTTAAGCTGATAAATTCGTGTCAAAGCATTTTTAAATAATCCTTTCTTAAAGCCCAACCCTTCGAGCGGTTTTTCAACCCTCGAAGCGGTTGCCTTCTGGGCACTTTTTCTATTTATAATTGCCTGCAAATTACTTTATTTATCCTGTTTTTCATCAAAATCGCCTAACATCCTGGCACCAACTCTTAAGTCTCATGGCCACGGGGCTCGGCTTTCTGATCCACTCCTAAAAAATCTAACCTTCTTCAAATTATTGGTAGTACCAAATAAGTTTTGAAAATATAAACAATGTGTGTCTTTCCCCAATAGCGTTATCAACAATTTTCAGTGTTATCAACAATTTTCAGTTTTTTTTCTGTTTTACGTATTACCTTTAACCAAATATTGGATAAAGTCATATATGCAGTCAATTCAACTATCCTTTTTGCATATTACAGGTAACATTGTAATGGTTTTTTGGGATATTTTTAAAATTGGTCACCTGTAAATGCACATTGTGTGCCAGGGCAATTGCATAAAAGCTTAAGTGTTTTCAAAAAATAAGTAAGAACCGGTTATCAAGTATTTTGAACAAATGATTTATGTATATGATAAACAATATGTTACCTCCTCTCCCTTTAATCTTACGGGCTGCTTGTCCGTAGTAGCACATAACCATCCGTTTATATTTGAAAAAAAAGGCAGCTTGCCAAAATGGCTCTTGGGTTTGTTCAAGCTTAAAGTTGTCTTCAGGCACTTAATCCTCTTACCTTTAAATTTACAATTAATCAACCTACATTTTTATGAAATTTAACAACACAAAACTAAAATTAGATTTTTTGCTTTATCTGATAGGCGAAGGGAACACCGGCAATGCGGATTTTAAGCAAGCGGATATCTATTTCCCAGCGCACCCTGTTCCGCTATATCGATAGCCAGTGGGAAATGGGCTACCCAATTAGTTATTGCTTGCGGCGTGGCACGTATTACCTGATAGATGATGAAGAAAATAAAAAGCAAATAATAATATAAATTGGCAGTGTACTGACAGCTTTTGGCAGTGCTGGCGATGTATATTTGCTGCAGCAAAATTTGCGATAATCATCCGGATCATTTTTAAGTTCATTTACAATTTTAATCCTCAAAATTATGAAGACACAATTATTGGCCTTAACCTTTCCCAAGGAGCGAGAACCTGACCAATAGCTTTTCCCCATACCCCAACTGACCTTATTAAATAACCAACATTTTTTAATCCTAACACATTACCAATATGAAAATTAAAATCATCCCCATCCTTTTAGTTGCTTCCGTTGTTTCAATTTTAGCAACCAGTTCGTGCAAGAAAGAACAACAGGCAAACCCCACGGACGCGATCCCGGCCAGCGACCTTAAATTGGCCACCATGCTCAACAATTTCAAGCAGCGCGGGGAATCGCACCTGAAAACAAACTCCGAAATGTCCCCCGACAGTGCCA
>CAJAXK010000002.1 GCA_903946925.1 uncultured Bacteroidales bacterium
AATCATTAGTCGACGAGACTTCTCATCCAGAAATGGAGATAGAATCTTGTGTCGCTTTGATATTAATTCTGTATCTTTCATTCGCCAAAGATACAACTTCGAATTAAAATAAACAAGTTATTTCGTTACAATGCCTTAGTGGCCTTGGCAAATCCGAATCTTTGACTACCAATAAATCCAAATCGCTGTTTTCGTTGGCATTACCCAGTGCATAGGAACCAAACAAAATAATTTTATCCGGATTATACCCGATAGCTATTTTTCCAACTATCTCTGATATTTTCTCCTTTCCTATCATTTTTTTGTTTTTATATAGTACAAATATACAATTTTTTGAAGACCTATCTCCCGATTTATTTAATGATTTGTTTCGTCCGAACGCTAAATGGAACACTTCTTCACAAAAAAAGCAGGCCACCACGACCTGCTCTTTCAATTCTAAAAAATTTGGGATATGTTACAATCCAAACTCTTTTTGGATTTTTTCGACATTGTCAATCTTTTCCCATCCAAAAAACGCTACTACTTTATAGTTTTTTTCTTTTCTGTTCACTTCACCACAATAGAGGATTCATGCGGTAGCAGCCTTATTCCGTCAAAGTCTCATAAATTTTAGTCAATACTGGCTGAATCTTTTTATTTAGATAATAATCTATTTCTCGGTCACTTCCATGCTTAGCAATCATAGATTTTATCTCATCATTGATTTCCTTTAAGTTTTTATTGTTCCGGACTTTCTTGATTTTGAAATTATCTTGAATATGTTCATATTGATTTTGGAAAATGTGAGAAGATTGATGTCTTCTGTACTCAATATAAAATAATTCTGAATCATTAAAACTGGTCTTAACTTTATTTAAACCGGTTATAAGTTTTAAATACCAATCTGTTTTGTGAACATTACTACCATTAGTTAGACTTTCATGAACTTTTGTTGCATATAAAATACCCTCAGTCAAAACCTCATAAATTTTCACATAAAAAGCATCCTGATATATTGTGTCATATTCTTTAAGTAGTTTCTCATTAAGATAAAAAGTTAATTTTAACCATTGTTCAAACTGTTTCTCTTGAACTAGCGATTTGATTACAGAATCTATTTTAAATTGAATAATTGCTATATCTTCCATAATTCAAATGAATTTACTGCTAATTATAACAATTTAATGTTTTTAGTTTTTGGGCTTCCTCTTATACTCAGAATTAATACTAAACATAAGCATCCCAAAACATAACAAGGTCGCAATACTGAAAATTACCCCTAAGAAAGGCCAACTATTAGTAAATAATTTATACGAGATTATTGAACCAATAATACTTAGTATGAGAAAAAGAATTATAATACCAGCAAATGATTGTTCACCCTTTGCCGTTTTTATACTTATTTCACGTTCTCGTTCAAATTTTTGTTTCTCTTTCGCATATTCACCAGCATTGTATTTATATCCGCATTTCAAGCATGTAATTGATACATCTCCACTGCCAATAGTACCAGCTAACAACCCTATGCCTCCAGTAAGTACAGCCCCAGTCAAGGCTTTTCCACCACTAAAGCCTTTCTTGTTTGATGATAATTGAGTTGAATTACATTTAGGGCAATGTAATAAATTCTCCTCACTGTTTGCAAGTGACGTTGGTAGGCTGGGAGTATGATTAATTGACTGTATGACCGTTGGGTTGCCACAGTTAGGGCAGCTTGAAGCTTTATCGCTTACTTGTTTTCCACATTCTGAACAATAGATTAATGCCATGATATTACTTGGTTTTAAGTTATAATAACCCTGCTATCTTTTTGAAACGTTTCATTCTGCTTTCTTGGTGTTTTGTCGAGAAAAACAAAATTCAGTCTTGTTTTATTTGAAGTTCAGTCTTGCTTGAATTTAATTTGTCCGGACTGGTCTTTTACACTTTCACCCACACGTTTATTTCAACAAATGTACATCTCTTTTCAATAGTAAATTTGACACCCGCAAATTATTTTCATTTTATTTTCCAGTTGAAAAAACTGTATATCCAAATCCACTAAACCCTCTTTCATCCCACCATTCCTAACCCCGAAACAACTATTTCCCACACCTTACCTTTAACTCAAATTTCCTTTCATTAAGCCAAGCGGCTGGCTCCAACCCTATAGGCACCTCCACTTTTATATCTGGCCTACAGCTTGTGTTAGGCTATCATTAGCTCAATGTCGCAAGCAGTGTCATTAGTAATCCTGTTTATGTCGATGCCAAATAATTTAGCCTGTTTCGTAAAATCAGTTCCTGTATTGAACCCTTTTCTTCACAAAAAAAAGCAGGCCAACACGACCTGCTTTTTTATTCACAAATTTTAGGAAGTATGTTACAATCCAAACTCTTTTTGGATTTTTTCAACGCTGTCAATCTTTTCCCATCCAAAAAATTCTACTTCTTTAAAGTATTTGTCTTTTCCATTCACTATTTCGGTGCGGGTGCTGCCATTTTTGTAATAAACCTCTACTTCGGCTTTGTAATAATCGCGGCCAAAGTGGCCATACGATGCGGTGCGTTCAAAAATTGGGTTCTTCAAACCAAAACGCTGAACGATGGCATAAGGGCGCAAATCAAAAATCTTGCTTACTTTCTCAGCTATTTGTCCATCGGTAAGTTTGTGGCCTTCACTATCCTTTACTTTACCTGTTTTATAAGTGTTTACATAAACACCCACCGGTTCGGCAATGCCGATTGCATAAGCAACCTGTACCAAAACTTCTTCGGCAACACCAGCGGCAACAAGGTTTTTTGCAATATGGCGGGCTGCGTAAGCTGCCGAACGGTCAACCTTCGATGAATCTTTTCCTGAGAAAGCGCCTCCACCATGAGCGCCTTTGCCACCATAGGTATCCACAATAATTTTACGGCCTGTAAGCCCGGTATCGCCATGAGGTCCACCGATTACAAACTTACCTGTTGGGTTAACGAAATATTTAACATCGTCGCCAAAAAGTTTGCGTACCCTTACCGGCAAAGTCCTTTTAACCCTTGGCAAAAGGATGTTTTTTACATCGTCAGCAATCTGATCCTGCATTGCTTTTTCAGCAGCTTTAATTGCTTTTGGAGATGAATCGGCAGGCAACACAAACTCGTCGTGCTGAGTGGAAACCACAATGGTATCTATCCTCACTGGCCTGTTGCGCTCATCGTATTCAATGGTAACCTGCGATTTGCTGTCGGGGCGCAGGTATTTCATCTTTTTGCCTTCGCGGCGTATTTCGGCCAATTCCTGTAAAAGTATATGCGAAAGCTCAATAGGCATTGGCATAAGGTTGTCCATTTCGTTGCTGGCATAACCGAACATCATTCCCTGGTCGCCGGCACCCTGGTCTTCGGGGTTCCCTTGGTCAACACCCATGTAAATATCGTCGGATTGGTCGTGGATGGTTGAAATCACACCACAGGAATTATTGTCGAAACGATAATCAGCTTTGGTATAGCCGATGCGTTCGATTGTTCCGCGAACGATTTTTTGAATATCTACATAGCCGGTTGTACGGACTTCGCCGCTACACACAGCCAAACCGGTTGTAACAAGGGTTTCGCATGCAACTTTGCTGTTAGGGTCGAAGCGCAAAAACTCGTCGAGCAATGCATCTGATATTTGGTCTGCAACTTTGTCAGGGTGTCCTTCCGACACGCTTTCTGATGTGAATAAGTATCCCATCTCTGATTTTTTAAGAGGTTAAGTTTATAAAAAAAGGTGGGGTAAATGGTCGCTTGCGGAGGCATGTTTTAGCATTTTTTTCTGTGGTTGCAAGCAATCAAATTTTTCCACTCAATAAGGCGGCAAAGATAAATATTATTGTAATTACTTTGTAAAAGAACTGTTAGAAATTGTGTAAGCATTCATCCTTTATCTGAAGAACATACCTTATTAACCAATTTAGGCTGTTAGGCTTTAGGCTGTTAGGGCTTTGCTAAATCAAATAGTGCTTGATTTAAATCCACAATATTACATAAAATGATGTCCCTAACACCTAACCCCCAAATCCTAACCACTAAAATATCAATCCCTTAATGGTTGCCAAATTGTATAAGAAACCTCTCATGGTTCTTCTCAAGCAGATAAAAATTGAAACCACATTAGGCACAATAGGGCACAATAGGAGTAATCATTTCAGGATTAATATTATTTTTTAAATTTCTGTAGTTCAATTAGTTTGTTTCTGATGAGACTACGCATTAAAAACATTGCTTCCCAACATTTTCTATGTGCCCTATTGTGCCTATTGTGGTTCAAAAAAAAACAACTGCAAGCTGAGCCTTCTCCGAAAAGTCATTCTTGAAACAAGGATGTGTAGGTTCTAAGTATACTCGCAATTGCTTATTTATAAATTGTTTATTTCGACAGGCTCAGCAAATCGCTCTGTGGTTTTCTTTTTTCGGATTATTGGAGGGGCTGGAGGCTTCTTTCATTAATGTTGGGATAAGATAAGCAAAGTTGCATTACCATCAATCCATAAAACAAGTTTTTCTAAATTGTTATTGCCCGTTTGTTCAAGCAATCCTTACCTTAGCCGCCTCTTCAAAATAATCGGATTATGAATAAACCCCTTATCTTTTCGCTGCTTTGTGTTGTTACAATTTTTTGTCAGGCGCAAACTCCCGCTCAATATGTAAACCCATTTATAGGAACCAACGAAATGGGGCATACCTATCCTGGTGCAACGGTTGCTTTCGGTATGGTGCAGTTAAGCCCCGAAACTGATACGATTCAATATTCTGTCGGTCAAGGTTATATCAAGGATGTGTACCGTTATTGCGCCGGATATCAATATACCGATAAAACCATAGTTGGCTTCAGCCACACCCATTTTTCAGGAACTGGGCATAGCGATCTGGGCGATTTTCTGATAATGCCTACCACCGGGAACGTACAATTAAATCCTGGAACGGCACAAAATCCCGAATCGGGTTACCGCAGCAGGTTTTCGCACGAAACTGAAAAAGCATCCGTAGGATATTATTCTGTGATGCTTGATGATTATAAAATACAGGCTGAATTAACCACAACTGAAAGGGTTGGTTTTCATCGATATACATTTCCTGAGAGCGAACAGGCAAATATAATCCTCGATATGGTTTCGGGAATTTACAACTACGATGGTAAGGTGGTATGGAGTTCGGTAAGGGTTGAAAATGATACGCTGGTAACCGGATACAGGCAAACCCAAGGCTGGGCACGCGAACGGACCATGTATTTTGCTATGGTTTTTTCAAAGCCAATCCGAAACTACGGTTGCCGCGAGGAGGCCAAAGTAGTTTACAACGATTTTTACCGAAAATTCAATACCACCAAGGATTTTCCCGAAATGTCGGGGCGCAAACTGAAAACGTATTTTAGTTTCGATACCAAGACCGGCGAACAGATTCTGGTAAAATTTGCACTTTCGGCTGTAAGTACCGAAGGTGCATTAAAAAACCTGCAAGCAGAAATCCGGAATTGGGATTTCGATCAGGTACGTCAAAATGCTGAAAATAAATGGAATAAGGAATTGAGTAAAATTACCATCGAAGCATCGGAGGAAAAGAAAATTATTTTTTATACCGCACTTTACCATTCGTTCCTTTCGCCAACCTTGTTTATGGATACAGATGGCAATTACCGTGGCCTCGATCATAACAATCACCATGCCGAAGGGTTTACCAACTACACTACCTTTTCGTTGTGGGATACCTATCGCGCTCTGCATCCGCTGTTTACGCTGTTTCAGCAACATCGCACTTCCGACATGATAAATTCCATGTTGGCGCACCAACAGCAAAGCGTGCATCATATTTTACCGGTTTGGAGCCATTATGCCAACGAAAACTGGTGCATGATTGGATATCACGCTGTTCCGGTTATTGTTGATGCTTATATGAAAGGGATTACTGGGTTTGATGCCCAAAAAGCCCTGGATGCATGCATATCAAGCTCAAATTATGCGCCTTACGATGGCATCGGCGATTATTTAAAATATGGATATGTGCCTTCAGATAAATCATCGAATGCGGCTTCCAAAACTTTAGAATATGCTTACGACGATTATTGCATCAGCCTTATGGCGAAGAAACTGGGAAATACCGATGTAGCAAACCGGTATGCAAAACGGGCTGAAGCATTTAACCTCATATTCGATAGTAGCACTGGTTTTATGCGTGCAAAGCGTAGCGATGGAAGTTTTCAATCGCCTTTTGATCCGATGAGCACCGAAAAACAAGGATTTATCGAAGGAAATGCCTGGAATTATTCGCTTTATGTTCCGCACGATCCAATGAAACTTATTGCTTTGAATGGTGGAAACAAGAAGTTTATTTCGCACCTCGATTCGCTTTTTAATGTTAAACTCGACGAAAAGCATTTTGGCGAATCGGAAGATCTAAGTGCTGCCGGAATTATCGGAAATTATGTTCATGGCAACGAGCCTAGTCATCATGTGCCGTATTTGTACGTTTTTTCCGGTGCCCCATACAAAACACAGGAACGCATCCACCAGATTGTAAACACTTTATATAGGAACGCTACTGATGGATTATGCGGGAACGATGATTGTGGCCAAATGTCGGCCTGGTATATTTTTAGTTCCCTTGGTTTTTATCCTGTTTGCCCCGGAAGCAACGAGTATGTTATAGGTTCGCCATCGGTTGATAAGGCAACTTTGAACTTTGAAAACGGAAAGCAATTTGTAATTACGGCACAAAACCTGAGCGATAAAAACATCTATATCCAACAAATAAAACTTAACGGAACTGTTTACAACAAATACATAATCAACCATCAAGATATAATAAATGGAGGGAGTTTGGAGTTTGTTATGGGCGCAAAGCCAAAGAAATAAATTCAGTTTTTTGATACAAAACAATAAATGATACTCTAACTCCTCATTTCTTTAAACCATAATCAGACTTTGCAGTCCTATCTCCCAATGAGAAAAAATAAAAATTGTTGATGCAAGCCTTGAATCGTCGCTTTTATCAACTGAATCTCAATAAAATGGTTTACAGTTAATTAACATCAGATTTGATTCAATCTTAAATAAATCCTAAACTGGAAAACAAGGCTAAACATAGTATTCAAACACTTGATAAGGCAAGTTTCGAGATGCTCTTTAAGGCGCATTTTGCTGGCTTGTGTTATTTTGCGCAGAAATATGTCAAGGATTTTGAAGCCGCAAAAGAAATTGTCCAGGATGCTTTCTTCAACCTTTGGGAAAAACGCGATAGTATTGATATGGAACGCCCGGTGAAATCGTACCTCACCATGATTATTCATAATAAATGCACTAACCACCTACGCGACAACCGCAAATTCGACCATTACATACTTCACGCCGAAAACCTTCTCGATATTCCTGAGTATGAGGATGCTGATACTTTTGTTGAAAAAGAGTTGGAAGCTAATATTGAAATCGCTTTGATCGAACTGCCCGAAAAATGCCGCGAGATCTTTGTGATGAACCGTTACGAAAACCTTAAATATCAGGAAATTGCCGACAAATTGCAGATTTCGGTGAAAACCGTGGAATCGCAGATGTCGAAAGCTTTGCAACACATGCGCATCCGTTTAGCAGAATATGTTTCGGTTCTTTTGTTGATTGTGTTAAGTACTTTAGGCAAATGAAAATACAAACTCCCAATTCCCGACTAGCGACCAAAAAATGAGCAGAATTTAGAATTGGAGTTCAGGCTTTTTTGTCCCGTTAGGGACAATATGTTGGTAGCAAGATATTGGTTAGATTTGCAAAAAGTCCCGTCAGGGACGATATAAATAGACCATGGCAAATACATATTTGAACCTGAGAAAATAAATATCATTCCCGCATCAGGGTAAAAACGATTTGATGTGTATAATTAACAGAAACGCACATGGAAGAAAATAGCACATATTATACCGACCTCTTAACAAGGTACTTCTCCGGGGAAATCCAGGGAGATGATTTGCGTTTGCTTTCGGATTGGCTTAAAGAAGATCCAAAAAACGAGGAAACCTTCAAGCAATACCAGAAAACATGGCAGCTTGTTGAAAAACAACATTCTCATTCCACTATTAATGTATATCAGGAATGGGATGCCATGCAGACTAAAATGGCAGATTCGGATCCTGGTGATAAAGCAAAAGTTGTTTCTATCATTCCTGACAAGCCAAAAAACATACATTTCGTATTCAAAATTTTGAAAGTAGCTGCTTCTGTTACCATCCTTTTGGCATTATCCTTCCTGCTTTATTTTTATTTTTCTAAACCTGAAAATATTATTGTAACAGCCCGAGCCACAACTATTGAGCAAACCTTGCCAGATGGTTCAGTAGTTTCGTTACACGCTGGCTCACAGATAATTTATCCCGAAAAATTCGCTTCCAACCAGCGTAATGTGGAATTGAAAGGCGAGGCATATTTTAAGGTTGCACACGATAAAACCAAACCTTTTGTTGTGGCATCAGGCGATGCAAGAATCGAAGTGCTTGGCACCCAATTTAATGTAAACACACATTCAGCAGACGGTGCCATGGAAGTGGTGCTTACAAGTGGAAAAGTTTCGGTTTATTATAAAGCAAAACCAAAGGATAACGTACTCCTTTTGCCTGGCGAAAAAGCTGAACTTATTGTTGAACAAAAGCAAATCCGTAAATCAGAAAATACTGACCCCAATTACATGGCCTGGAAAACTCATATCCTTACATTCGAAAACGAAAACCTGGCACAAGTAATCTTTACTCTCCAAAATGTTTACCAAACCCCTATTTTGCTTTCCGGTAATCAATTGGCGGGATGTCGGGTAACTGCCTCGTTTAATAACCAAACACTAGGATCAGTTTTGGAAGTACTTAAAGAAACCCTCGATCTGCAAATAAGTCAAAAAGGGAATGTGATTGAGGTTGCAGGGAAAGGCTGCAAATAGAAATGAAAACCTTGATTTTTTACAATTTTATTCAATCTACTAGATAATGGGGAATCCTACCAACAAAAATATAATCAGGGTAAAATCCTACTTTTTACGCAAAATACTGATAATCATAGGGTTTATTTTTGGTTTTGGCAGTATTTCCTTTCTTACCATGTGCGCCAAATATGGCGATATTTACGACAGTTCGGGAAGGATTTCCGGAAAGGTAACTTCATCTAAAACCGGGGAAGCAATTAAAAACATTGAAATTACCCTGAAAGAGAAACAAGTTGTTACAAAATCGGATCAGGACGGAAATTTCGGGATCAACCAGGTTTACCCTAATCTATATACTGTTGAGGCAAAAGATATTGACAGTACCCAAAATGGTGAATATCAAACATCTGCAAAAACTATCCAAATAAATGCCAGCGAGGACAAGAATTGTGATTTTTCGTTAGACCCAAAATAATGCAGTCAAAAATAAATTTGCAGAAAAAACTGGGTTTGAAACTTTTCAGGCATTATAAGGATACCCAAACCCAATTGCATGATTTAAAATACTTGTTTTGGGAATGTACACTGAACTGCAATTTCAACTGTTTGCATTGCGGAAGCAGTTGCGGTACAAGCCAATCCAATGATTTGCATTATCAATTGATAGTGAAAGAGTTAGTGCTGATAAAGGAAAGGATTGGCAAAAATCTTCCACATATTGTGATAACGGGTGGCGAGCCTTTAATGCGGAAAGATATTGAACTATTTGGTGCCGAAATTTCAAAGTTGGGATTTACGTGGGGCATGGTTACCAACGGTTCGTTGTTAAGCCATGAGCGGTTTTCCGCTTTGGCCGAAAGTGGCTTAACAGCAATGACAATAAGTTTGGATGGCCTGAAAGAAAGCCATAATTGGCTAAGAAATAATATTTTAAGTTTCGATAAAACCATCTCAGCCATTAAGACGGTTTTGGAAAACAGTAGCATAAATTTCGATGTCGCCACCTGTATAACGCTTAAAAACATAAATGAACTTGAAGCCATCCACGAACTGCTCCTGAGCCTCGGCGTAAAAAACTGGCGGATTTTCACAATTGACCCGATTGGCAGGGCGAAAGTGCATAAAGAACTCGACATAAATGGAGAGGTTTTGATCCGCACCCTGGAATTTATCAAGAAAGCCAAAAAGCGAAAACAAATCAGTATCAACTATGGCTGCGATGGTTTTCTGGGGCATTTCGAAGGCGAAGTAAGGGACGAGTTTTACTTTTGCAAGGCAGGGATAAATATTGCTTCCATATTGCACGATGGATCAGTGGGTGCATGCCCAAATATAAATAAACAATTGGTTCAGGGTAATATATTGAACGACAGCCTGATAAATATCTGGAACAAGAATTTTCAGGTTTTCAGGATCCGGGATTGGACAAAAACCGGGCAATGTGCAGCTTGCAACAATTACAATTATTGTCAGGGTAACGGTATTTGCCTCCGCGACCTCGAAAACAACAAAGTGATGAAATGCCATAGCAAAATGATTGGCTGAACATACAAAATCAAAAACGTTCACAATACACAAAAGTGATAAATTCTTGATTATCAAATATTATGAATCGGTAAAACCTCAAAATGTATGACAAAAAACTGGAAACGGAACCTAATTGGCGGATTGAGCTTTACTTCCATGCTTTTTATCTTTCAGGCATGTTATGGAACCCCACACGATGTTGGATACGATGTTTTGGTCGAAGGAATTGTGAAATCAAAAACCACCGGTCAGCCCATCAAAGGCATAAAAGTTGCGCCTTACAACGATATGCAACAGGTTTTTACTGATGAAAACGGAAATTTTTCCTTCTATATTTTTGCCGAAAATGGAATTGGTTTGCGTTTTGAAGATGTGGATTCGACCCAAAATGGTGGTTTTGCAACCAAAGATACCATTCTGAATACCTTTACAAGTCAGGTATTTGTAAATATCGATCTGGACAATAAATGATCCAACTTATTAAACAGACAGTTTTCCGAAAATTCAAGCAAATTGAAACAGAAGTTCACGAATTGAATTACCTGTTTTGGGAATGCACTACCAGGTGCAACCTCAATTGCCTGCACTGCGGCAGCGATTGTGCAAAGGACAGCAAGTTTCAGGATATGCCCTTGGCCGATTTTTTAGCCGCTTTGGATACTATCGAATCAAAACCTGCGCATTTTACTGTAGTATTAACTGGTGGTGAACCGCTTTTACGAAAAGATATTGAAACCTGTGGACGCGAAATCCGCAAACGGGGAATGCGGTGGAGCATGGTTTCCAATGGATTGTTGTACGATAAGGAAATGCATATAAAACTGCTTAATGCAGGAATGGGTGCGCTTACCTTCAGCCTCGATGGATTACAGGAAAGTCATAACTGGTTGAGAAACAATAAAAACAGTTTTGCAAAAGTTGATCTTGCAATCGATTTGGCCGTATGCTCGCCAAGGCTGAACTTTGATGTTGTTACCTGCGTTAACAAACGGAATGTCACCGAACTGCCTGAAATATATAAGTATCTGTTGAACAAAGGTGTAAAAGCCTGGCGTTTGTTTACTATTGTACCGATTGGAAGGGCAACAGAAAATGAGGACTTATTCCTCACCAATCAGCAATTTAAAGAAACCCTTGATTTTATCGCCAACATGCGTAAATTGAACCAATTGGATATAAAATTCAGTTGCGAAGGTTTTGTAGGCAAATACGAATCAAAAGTAAGGGACAGCGGTTTTTTCTGCAGGGCTGGGATAAATATTGGCTCCATATTGATTGATGGTTCCATTTCGGCTTGCCCAAATATTGATAGGTCATTTGCTCAGGGGAATATTTACAAGGATAATTTTTACCAAATTTGGCAAACCAAATTTGAAGCCTTCCGTAACAGGGAATGGACAAAAACCGGTGAGTGCAAAAACTGTAGCGATTACAAGGATTGCCAGGGAAATGGGATGCACTTTTGGCATGGAAACAAGGAAAATGTGTTAACCTGCCATAATCATAAACTGAAAAATGCTATCTTGGGATAAAATAGAAGAACAGATTTGAAGCCTCGGAAAATCAATATTATGTTTTTTGCGATTTTACTGCTTGTATTGGCGGCTCAAATTGTTTTTGCCCAAAATCTAGATAAAAAAATTACTATTGAAGCTCATAACCTGCCACTTAACGAAGTGATAAAACAAATTGGCGAAAAAGGCGGCATCCTGTTTTCGTATAACCCTCAAACCATTCCTTCTGATAAAAAAATCACATTCACTGCCCGGAATATGCCGATTTCGAAAATATTCGATAAGGTATTTACAGCCAATGGCATTGAGTATGTTATTTCTGAAAAGCAGGTAATTTTAAAGTTGGCAAAAAGGGAAACATTTAGCGATAAGGAAATTGCAGTTTCGCAAGTGCGTAAGTTTACCATCAGCGGTTACATTAAGGATAAAGCAACTGGCGAATTTATAATTGGTGCTTACGTTTATGACCTGGCTTCCATGCAGGGCACAACAACCAACTCGTATGGCTTTTATTCGCTCTCGCTGCCCAAAGGGGAATACCTGATCACAAATTCGGTAATCGGCTATAAGCCATTCAGCCAAAATCTTTCGCTTACCAAAAATATTGAAGCAAGCATTGAACTTGAAGTTTCTCCTGTTTCTATGAAAGCAGTTGAAATTGTTGCCAATCCCGAAGATGTGGTTACTGCCCTGAACCAAACCGGAACGGTGCGGCTTTCGTCGGCTGCATTAAAACAGATACCGGGTTTTGCGGGAAACCTGGATGTGCTCAAATCGCTTCAAAATGTGCCTGGGATTGTAACTTTTGGCGATGGTTCGTCCTTTTATTATGTGCGTGGTGGCAACAGCGACCAGAACCTTTTGCTAATTGATGAAGCGCCCATTTATAATCCATCCCATCTTTTTGGTTTTTTTTCGGCACTGGCACCCGATGCCATTAAGGATGTAAAAGTGTACAAAGGGGATTTCCCGGCAAATTACGGCGGAAGGCTTTCGTCGGTGGTTGATGTAAGGGCAAGGGAAGGCAACCTGAAGCGTTTTGGGTTTGCCGGGAATATCGGGCCATATACTTCCGATTTTACCCTGGAAGGACCCATAGCAAAAGAAAAATGTTCCTTCCTGGTTTCGGGACGCAAATCGAATTTAAACTGGTTGCAATTGTTTGAAGATGAACAGCGCACTTACAATTTCAATTTTTACGATTTCAACGCCAAGTTTAATGTGCGCTTGAATAAAAACAACCGGATTTTCCTTACCACCTTTACAGGGCGGGATGTTTTTGAACGCATCAACAAGCAAGACCCAAACACTTTCGGCATAAACTGGAAAAATGTGGCCGGTGTGCTGCGTTGGAACCATTTGTTCAATAACCGACTGTTTTCAAACACTACAGCGTATATAAGCAGGTATCATTACAACCTCGATATTTCGAAAGAAAAACAGGAATACTGGACTTCGTCCATTACCAACGCTACGCTAAAAACCGATTTCTCCTATTTTATTAACCCACAGAACACGGTAAAAGCTGGTTTTGAACTAAATGCACACCAAAGCAACCCGGGGAAAATGTATTCCGGTGGCAAGCAAATCCAGTCGGGAATGGCCGAATACCAATCCACCGAATTTGGTATATATGCCAGCAACGAACAGCAGATCGGTAAAAAGATATTCGCTCGTTATGGACTGCGCCTCAACCGCTGGAACGACCTTGGTCCAACCTCGGTCTATTTTTTCGATGCCAACCACAAAGTAATTGATACCGTAAATGTGGCCAGCAAAACCATTTATACCAGTTTCCTGAACCTGGAGCCCCGCATCAACCTGAAATATGCCATTGGCGAAAACTCAAATATTTATTTCAACTACAACCATACGGTTCAGCATCTGCAAGTGCTATCAAATTCTACAAGCCCGTTTACCTCTCTGGAAGTTTGGGTGCCGAGCGGGCCAAACATTAAGCCACAGCAAGCAGACCAATTCTCGTTAGGGTATTTCAGCAAGCTTAATCACGCACAATTCGATTTTTCCACCGAAGTATACTACAAACGGCTTTACAACCAGATTGACTATAAGGATCATGCAAATATGCTTATCAACCCTTTGATTGAGGGCGAACTGCGTTTTGGCGACGGCTATGCTTATGGCTTTGAAACTTTGTTGCGCAAAAGCAAAGCCGATTTTACAGGATGGATAAGTTATGCTTTTTCAAGGTCCACAAAACAAATTGCCGAAGTGAACAACGGTAAAACCTTTGCTGCGGCTTACGACAGACCGCATAATATTTCAGTTACGCTGGCTTATGCTTCGGGCATTCACTGGAGTTTTTCGTCGCATTGGATTTATCTTACCGGGGCACCATTTACTTCGCCCACAGGTTTTTACTATTCCAATGGCTATTCCGTTCCTATTTATGGTGAGAAGCACAACGACAGGTATCCCGATTATCACAGGATGGATTTGTCCATATCGTACAAGTTCAATAAACCTGAAAAAAAATTCCAGCATTCCCTTGTGCTCACCATTTACAATGTGTATGGCAGGCATAACCCTTTCTCGGTAAGCTTTAATAAAATAATGGACGATAATGGCAATATTGTAGTCCCAACAAATCTCGAAGGTGGCGTTGAATTGATTCCAACCTCTATTTCGGTTGCCGGCGCGATCCCTTCTTTAAACTATACATTCCGATTCTGATGAAACGACATATAATCTTTGGGCTGATGTTGCTTTTGCTTGCTTCCTGCGAGGAGCAAATATCATGGGTTTTGAAACCCGGAAATACGGCATCGGTTTTTGTGGATGGGATAATAACCGACGAACTAAAAACCCAAACCATTACCATAGCAAAACCTGTTACGAATATTAACCTCACTGCAGAACCTGTGAGCGGGGCAACCGTTTTGGTTTCGACAGATGAGCTTGTTTACACTTTTCGTGAAAGCCCGACCAAACCCGGCACTTACATTTCGGATATCCCTTTTGCTGGGATTGCGGGCAAAACCTATTCGTTGTTGATTACTGACAAAATCAGAACCTACTCGGCAAAATCACTTTTAGCCACAGCCAAAACCTTCAATTTTTTAAAATACGAACTCAATTCCAATGATGGGAAATACCGTATTACCAGCGTGGCTAAAAGCTATGACCCTACTGATCCGGCGATGTACGAAATACAACTCGACTGGTCAACCGCACCGGGTTACGAAAATGCACATATCGATTCGTGCAGGGCTAAAATTTATTATTATACCTTGCCTACCATTGATGTAAGCGAGGTTTTTGCACCAGCCCTTGAGAAAGTTAATTTCCCGAAAGGAACGGTTATTACCGAAAGGCGATATTCCTTAACAAATGAACATGCAGCATTTGTGCGCGCACTTTTGCTCGAAACTACCTGGCAGGGCGGCTTTTTCAATACAGCCACTGCGAATGTGCCAACTAACCTTAGCGAAGGTGGAGTAGGTTTTTTCGGGGCTTGTGGACTTGTTGAGATGGTTGAGGTTGTAAAATAACGAAATGAAATGCATTCACATTCAGTGATATACAAAATATTTGAAAAATATTTCATAAACGCATCAGGGTAAACTTCAAGTTGTGTGTATTATAATTGTAAGCAATCAATCATCCAAAATTTATAAACCAAACATCCAAAAAATGAAAACAAAAAACCTTATCCATGTGGCAATGATACTTGTAGCCGTTGCTGCCCTTATGCTAACTTCCTGCAAAAAGGAAAATATTAACGATGGCAAGGCAAACCCTGCTTCGATGGAGCAATTGTCGGCTGACGAAAACAATGTTGAAAACATTATGAATGATGCCGAAAACGACGTGAGTTCGGTAATGTCGAACAATGGCAATTATAAATCAACCGAGTTCCTGCCTTGCAATGCCACACTCGACAGCCTTGCAGTAGCAAACGATACGGTAACCATGTACATCACATACAATGGACTTTCTTGCAATGGTAACCGCAATCGTACTGGAAAAATTGAAATTAAAAAGAAAGTTGGCACACATTGGGAACAAGCTGGCGCAACCATTATTTACAAATACATCAACTTTACGGTAACCCGCGTTGCAACCGGCAAATCGATAACACTTAACGGAACCAAGACTTTTACAAACGTTAACGGTGGACACCGCTGGCAGGTAGGCACTTTGATTACTTCATACATTCAACGTGCAAGTGGTAGCATGACTGCCAGTTTCGATAACGGAACCAGCCGCACCTGGAATGTTGCCCGCCAACTCACTTACACCGGAACTCCCGGACAATTTGTACTCACTGTTGACGGGTTTGGATCAGCAGGCGAATTCGAAAACCTGGTTGTGTGGGGAACCAACAGGCAAGGTGAAGAGTTTTTTACCCAGATCACACAATCGGTAGTACACAAACAAGCTTGCGACTGGGACCCGGTTTCGGGGATAAAAATACACCAGATACCTGCCGACAGCAAGAGCGCAACCATCACTTTCGGCTTCGACAGCAACAACCAACCCATTGTTGGCGACGATTGCCCAACCCGCTACCGTGTTGACTGGCAGAAGAACAACCAATCAGGGACGATGTTTATGCCACTCTAAAACTAACTGAATTCATGTAAAAATAAAAAAGCCAATCCGAAAGGGTTGGCTTTTTGCCGAAATGAGAATAACACAGGTATATCCCATAAAAAAAGCCCCCGAAATTTCCGGAGGCTTCCTTTTTATTATCAAGAGGGATTATTCAATTTCCCAGGTATCGCCGCTGTTCAACAAATCGTCAACACAGAGGATTTTGCTGGTTGCCTTTGCATGAACAATTTGCTCTTCTACCAAATCGTCGTAAGTTGGGTACATAGCCGAGCGTATAACGCCCAAAGCAACAGGGAAATGTGGAGGATACATTTTTGCAAGCATTAGGTGAACGCCAGGATCCTGCTGATATTGGTCGTGGACAAGAAGGTCATCTTCTGTAATTCCGTTTTCGCCAAGTGTTACAACTTCGAGCTGGGTTCCATTCAAGCGGATTCCTTTGTCCTTGTTCTTGCCGAAAATCAAAGGCTCACCGTTTTTGATGTGAATCTGTGCATCGTCGCGAACCTCTTTGTCAGTAATAGCCTCGTGGGTTTTATCGGCAAAAATGATGCAGTTCTGCAAAATTTCAATTACCGAAGTGCCATCGTGGCGTGCGGCCTCAAACATTACCTCTGTCATAAGTTTTACATTGGTATCCACAGCGCGGGCGAAGAAAGTGCCTTGTGCCCCCAATACCAATTCGCCGGGGTTAAACGGATGTTCGATAGTGCCTTGGGGCGAAGTTTTGGTAACGCTTCCCATGGGTGTGGTTGGCGAATATTGCCCTTTGGTAAGGCCGTAAATCTGGTTGTTGAACAACACAATATTCACATCAATATTCCGGCGGATAATATGGATAAAGTGGTTGCCACCAATAGCCATGGAATCACCGTCGCCAGTTGCTATCCATACACTGAGGTTTGGATTGGCAATTTTTACGCCCGATGCAATAGCATTGGCGCGGCCATGGATACCATGAAATCCGTAAGTGTTAACATAATAAGGGAAACGCGATGAGCATCCGATTCCGGAAACCATCATGAAATTCTCTTTCCGGTAACCGATTTTAGGAAATACGTTGGCAATGGATGCTAGTATGGCGTGTGCGCCACAACCGGGACACCATTTCACCATTTGGTCGCTTACAAAGTCGGATTTGTTGAGTTCAACTGCCGACCGTTCTATGGTTTTTTCTGGAAATTCAAACATAATTTTCTCCTCCTAAAGCATTTCGTTAAACTTGGCTACCAACTCGGTTACTGTAAACGGAAGCCCCATTACTTTGTTAAATTGACTGTATTTAAAGTCAGGCTCTTTCATTCTGAGGTAGTTAACAAACTGCCCGCTGTTAAGTTCGCAAACGATTATTTTCTTGAAACCTGCCAATACTTCGTGCGTGTTTTTCGGCAGAGGCATAATGTGCGAGAAGTGGGCAAGGCTGATTTTTTTACCTTGTTTCTGCAATTCTTCCACAGCAGCTTCAGTTGTTCCGCGTGTACCACCCCAGCTTACAACAAGTACTTCTCCTTTTTTAGCCCCAAAAATTCCTTGTTCAGGAATAAAATCAGCTACTTTTTGGATTTTGGCTTCGCGCAAATCGGTCATTATCTGGTGGTTGGCAGGATCAGTGCTTACGTTGCCCGAACCATTTTCTTTTTCCAGACCACCTATCCTGTGACGAAGGCCTTCGGTTCCAGGTATTGCCCATTTGCGCACCAATGTTTCCGGGTCGCGTTTGTAAGGTTTATAATCTTTGTCGTTAGGCTCGGCAAGTGGAGGGGTAATATCCGGTAAATCAGCAACTTTTGGAATGCGGAACAATTGCGATCCGTTACCTAGTGAACCATCGGTAAGTAAAATTACAGGGGTCATGTGTTCCAACGCCAATTTGGCTGCCTCGTAGGCAAAATGGAAACAATCTGCCGGTGTTGAAGCGGCGAGAACCACAACAGGAGCTTCGCCATTTCGTCCGAACAATGCCTGCATTAAATCGCTCTGTTCGCTTTTTGTGGGCAATCCGGTTGATGGTCCACCACGCTGTACATTCACGATTACCAAAGGTAACTCCGTCATAACAGCAAGGCCAATTGCTTCGCTTTTCAACGAAAGTCCTGGTCCAGAAGTGGTTGTAAGAGCCAATGAGCCTGTGTAACTTGCACCGATTGCGGAACAGATACCAGCAATTTCGTCTTCGGCTTGAAATACTTTAGCACCCAACGATTTGAATTTTGCAAGTTCGATAAGGATTTCGGTAGCTGGCGTAATAGGGTAGGAGCCAAGGAACAAAGGGCGTCCTGAGCGTTCGGCAGCAGCAAGCAAACCCCAGGCAGTAGCCACGTTTCCGGTGATATTGCGGTAGCGGCCAGGAGCCATTTTTGCTTTGGCAATATGATAAGATGAACCCAAAGTTTCGACCGTGTCGGCATAACTGTAACCAGTTTCGAGAACCAGTTTGTTTGCTTCCACCATTTCGGGTTTCTTCTTGAATTTAGTTTTGAAATAACTAACCGTTGAGTCCAAGCTCCAGCTAAAAATATGGTATATAATACCCAAGGTGAACACGTTACGGGTACGGTCGGCAGTTTTGTTGTCAATGCCCAAAGGCTTTAACGCATTGCGGGTGAGCATGGTAACTGGGGCTTTCACTAAGTTGTACCCTTCGAGGCTGTTATCCTCTAATGGGTTTGTGAGATAGCCTGCTTTTTTACAGGTTGCTTCGTCGAATGAATCGGCATCTACAATAATAGTAGCGCCGGGACGGGTCCATTTGAGGTTCGATTTTAGCGAAGCCGGGTTCATGGCAACGAGGATGTCAACAAAATCACCAGTGGTATCAATTTTCTTTCTACCAACATGTACCTGAAATCCCGAAACCCCGGCAATGGTATTATGCGGTGCTCGGATTTCGGCTGGATAGTCGGGAAACGTGGCCAGGTCGAGACCCTGAAGTGCAGCCGCATCACTGAAAAGTGTACCGGCAAGTTGCATGCCATCGCCTGAATCTCCACAAAATTTTACAACAACATCTTCTTTCTCGATGAAGTTACTCTGATCGCTCATGCTTTCGTTTTTTGGATTAATAAAGGTGCAAAGGTATAAGTTTTTAATTGACCTTATATTTAAAATCTTATTTATATGAATTCTAAAAAGCGCAAAAAATATATTTATATATTTGTGAATATCAGTATTATATATTGTATTTTCCGCTATTGCGAAATGTTATGTTTTAATATAATTAGAT
>CAJAXK010000003.1 GCA_903946925.1 uncultured Bacteroidales bacterium
CGACGAAGGCCGCGTTGTTTATGCCAACAACAGCCGCAACTACTTTGGCGAGGTTTACCTGAAGGACCACCTTGGCAATGTGCGCGTAGCCTGCCGCCGCGAAAATGGGGTGTTAAAAACCCGCCAAGTCGATAGTTACTACCCCTTTGGGATGAATATTAAAGGATTAACCTTAAATAGCACCGATGTAAACCGCCCAAATAAGTATCTTTACAACGGCAAACAGATGCAGGACGAAATGGGGCTGGGGTGGTTAGATTACGGGGCTAGGTTTTATGATGGGGTACTGGGGAGGTGGCACTCGGTTGATCCGTTGGCAGATAAGTACCGGAGATGGTCGCCGTACAACTATTGCATGGATAACCCCATGAGATTTATTGACCCTGATGGGATGGGACCAGATGATCCACCATCATTCTTGGAAAGAGTATTCTCGGCTGTTTTTAACCAGTTTAATCAAACTGGCGCGGCTCTGAACCAGCTGGCAGGCAAACCAAGCGATAATGTCGCTAATAATGTCCAAACTACTACTGACTATCTAACGTTCTACATGTTTCTTCTTCAGGGACATGCTGAGATAATGAATGAAGCAAGTGCTAGTACAAGTTCTGAAACTCGAGTAGCTAATTATCTTGATGACGTTAGTCAAGTGGCAAAAACCACGGAGAAAGTTGATAATTATGTTACAATAAAAATCCCAAGCAATAAATTTCCGGAATCCGCAAAGCATGCTGAAGAAGCAATTAAATCAGGTGTTAGCGGCGTTGGGAAGATAGATAGGGCAGGTGCTTCTGCAAGGCGAGCTGAAAATTTAAAAGGCACACAAACTGTAGCAAAAATGGATAGAGATGAGTTCCCACCAGCTGTGATCAATACTGGAAGTAATGTAAGCGTTAAGCACATACCCTCTTCTGACAATCGAGGAGCTGGAGCATTTATTGGATCCCAGATTAGGAAATTACCTGATGGAACTTTGGTTTCTGTAAAACCCGAATAAATATTTAGTAATGAATAACATATATACACTTTTTTTTAGACTTTTGGATCAAGATATTGTTGAGCCTTCTTTTGATAAAAAGCTTTTTATTCGACTTTCAAAGGAAATCGTTGATCAAGAATATTTTTCATTTATTAAAATGAGAAATGGAGGATATTTCTGTAATTATGGGATACAATTTTATTCAATATCAGATCAGATAGACTACCAAAGTATTTTTTATCTTAATGATCTTTTAAGAAACGAGTTTGGAAGTATAATATCAGATATGTTTTTTATTGGGCAGGATATTTTCGGTAATCAATTTGGAATGAAAAAGAAAGGATATTATCTCTTTAATATAGAAACAGGAGATATAGAGTTTCTTGCGAAATGCTTCGATGATCTACTTGAAGTCATCTATTACAATTTATCTTACTACTCAGGCAAGGAACTTATTGCCGAATGGGTTATGCGTAATAATAAGTTTATTGCTTCTGACAGGTTCGCCCCTAAAATACCTTTTGTTCTAGGAGGTGATTATACTATTGATAATATTTATTCTTTGAATTGTATTTTAAACATAAGAAATAATGCAAATATCGCCAAACAGGTTCATAATTTACCTGATGGAACAAACTTTAAGATTGAGATCACCTAGCTAACACCAACTGTCATTTGTGTTATATAAGAAATCAAAAGTAAGAAGCAGAAAATCAAAACGCCAGGTGAAAGCCTGGCGTTTTGCGTTAAAGGGCTAACTGTTTGAGTTTACCTTTGGTAATAAAGGCATCAATCAGTTTTTTTATAACTTGCTTGTCTTCATCAGGCATAAGATCAACAGCTTTAAACTGTTGCAGGAGATCGGTATCCCCGCTACCGCGCGGTGTGTCCTGAAGTAAAAGTGCGAATTTAATCAAAGAAAGTTCTTTTACATGCTGTATAAAAGATTTAGGGGTCTCTGCAAAGAGCTAGACTTAAACAATAGCACTTAAATTCATTCCGCTTGGCTAAATATCACAGGATGCTCATTCTAAGCAGTTAATTATCAACACAAATATTAACTTGGCTCTTTCCACAAACAAGAGCCAGCTCCTATAATTTAAAAATTTCTGCTATTTACAATTAACTATTTCCCTTACCCCCTCCCACACAGGCAGTGCCGGATGGCTCCATGTACGTTTTCCTGTCATGGTTATTGCAATTGCTGTCCGTACATCCCACCCTATAAGGCACACTGTCGGCGATAAGCCCTCCCACAAAAACCCTTCGCAATTATTCCGCCAGTAAACCTTCCCAATTTATTCGGCCCCATTTAAGGTGTTTTATCGGTTCTGTATAAAAATTGTAAGCCCCAATATTTAGTTAACGCACTGTCCTATTTATACATGAATCACCTCCACACGGACATCTGTCCTTTAAACATTCAAAATTTTGTCTCTAACATCTACCCTATTTGAGCAACAGCTAATAAAATAGTCGTACCTGATGTTTTCCAAACAAAAATCCCTCTCCCAATACGTTCTTACTTTCGAAAAATTACCATTTACTCAATCAAACTAATCGTTTACTCAATCAAACCAACCGCTTACTCAATCAAACCTGCCATTTATTCAAAAGCACAGCAATGGCATCCCTAAATTAGTACATTTGCAACCTTCGATTGGGGGAATGCTGCAAGTTGTAATGTCAGGTTGTATTAAGTGAGAAATGGGCTGTACCATTAGGCTCGGATATGAAGGAGGTAACGTGAGCTGTGGAGCCACGCGAAAAGATTCGAGCGAATACATTGATGAATAAAGTCTGTGATGAACTTTCAATTGCAAAAAAACAGAAAATGATTCTAATAAATTGAAGAGTTTTATCTAAAGGATAATTAATGTAAAGAAATCATTTTTAACATCTTAAACATTTAAAATAATTAGCTAATGAAACTACTCTATGTCTCTGTTTTAATGTTTTTGACCCTGAAGCTTTTTTCGCAAAATTCATATTCAGAATTACCAAATCTAATTTCACCTTCTCCTGATGCTTATTCTATTGGGAAATACGGACAAATACCAGTTGGTCTATTTACTGGCACTGTTCAATATGATATTCCTTTATATGAAATAAAACTAAAAGGAATGTCAATTCCGATTTCACTAAACTATTGTTCTAATGGTATTCGTGTTGATGAAATGCCATCATCTGTTGGACTTGGCTGGAATTTGAATGCGGGAGGTGTTGTTATTCGTGCGTTAAATGATGATCCGGATGAGGTTAATAGAGTACCTTTAGCTAATTACTCCTATGGAACTACTGCAATGAATGAGTTTTTAAGTTGGGTGACCAATGATTTAAATAATGACACGCAACCAGATATCTTTTCTTTTAATTTTCCTGGATATTCCGGCAAATTTTACCTGGATACTAACAATTTAACTCCAATTTTATTAGACCCTTCCCCACTAATAATTGAAAAGCAACCATATTTTGGGGAAAGTGGTTTAAATGGAGCCGATCTAAAAATTACTGGACCAGATGGTACTATTTATTGGTTTGGTGGAAATGTTGCGACAGAAGTTACACGCACACAATCATATGGAAATGTTAATCCTCTTGGGCCGCATATGACCTTACCTATAGAGAATGCCTGGTATTTGACAAAAATTATTTTACCCAATAATGAAGAAGTGAATTTTATGTATGATGAACATAATTTAATCTACGATGGCGGGATTTCTCAACAATTAAAAGCGTCAAAATATGAATACCCACATTTATACCAAGACCTCGGATTTACAATGTATTCTGCAGCTACTCATGAATCGCCAGTTGTTTTCAAAAATATTATAAAATCCGCACAATTAAGAGAAATTAATTGGTCAGGAGGCAAAGTCGTATTTGAATACAATTCAATGTTTTCAATACCTGATAACCCATTTGATAAATTAAGATATGTATCAGTTTATAATGATGTCTCATTAATAAAAAAGTTTAGTTTAGACTACAAAGAAACTACTTGTGATCTTGATTTTCAGAATCTTGATGAGCCAGGTTCTACTTTTACAGTTAACAAGCATCGCATATTTTTAGAAAAATTAAATGATATAACTGAAGTTGGGAATACCCAATCACATATATTTGAGTATTATTTCCCTGATGAATTACCTCCCAGATTATCATATGCGCAGGACTACTGGGGTTTTTTTAATGGGAAACATAATCCAGATTTAGTAACAAATGACGTTTCACTTTATAATCCTAATTCTGTGGAAGATCCTGATTTGAATTACGAGCAAATTATTAATCTCTTTCAGGGTGTTGGAGGAGACAAAAGCTCTGTTGGAGAATACGGAATGAAAGGATTACTGAAAAAAATCATATACCCTACTAAAGGGTTTACGCAATTTCAATATGAACCACATTCTGTTTATAGAACCGAATTTCAATACCCCTTATCTAAATCTACTGTCCAGTTGTATATTGAAACCGACATACATGAACCTGGTATAGCTAGTGATATATTTAATACTGGAGTAATTCCATTCGATCAAAAAAAGATCCCAATTTATTTTAATCTTAATAAGGCTTGTGATTACACTCATGATCCTGAAATGACAATCTCAATCAGAGATATTCTATCCAATACATTCATAAAATTAAAGACTTATAATACAGTTACTGGTCAATATACGTTTTTTCCAACTCCTTATCAGGTTGCTTTTGGGGAAGAAATTTCCTTTACAATTGATTTTGAAGTTGGTAAATCTTACGAAATCAAAATAAACACTAGTACCCCTTGTGTTTCAGGTTCTTTTTGGATGAATTACTATTCAGAAAATGGGCAGTATATAACTGTAAACAAACCAGTTGGTGGTATGAGAATCTCGAAAATTATTACTAATTCACTGATAGACGAAACAATAAGAGAGTTTTATTACGGTGACCTCAACTGTTTAACTTGTTCAAGTGGCCAATTAGAAATTCCCAAACCTGCTATTGCATTCCACACATACAATCACATTTGGGAAGTTCCCTTGCCGCCTCCATCAATAGGCTCCGAACTTTGGGAGGAATATAGAACTGATGTTTATCTAAACTCCTCATCTCTAAACCCTCTTTATAATTCCCAAGGTTACCATATTGGGTATTCAAATGTAATTGAAGGAATAGGAAATAACTTTGAAGGAGGCGCAATTTATCATAATTTCAATACAGTTTTTGGATGGCCGCCTGTCCCAATGGGAGACCAAGTAATTGGCACTCCATATTCAAATGTGTTTGGTAACGGCCAAGAATTAAAAACAATAAAATATATAAATACACAAGGATCTCTTTCAAAGATAGAAGAGGATGAGTACGTCTATGATGCAGATATACGTTTAGATAAAGAAATATCTGGCTATTCTGCTTCTGAAAGAAGTCTTTTTCAATCGCAATATTTTCAGTATTTTTATAACTTAAACACATATAAACTTCAGTCTAAATGGCTCTATAAAAGTAAATCAATTAATAGAAAATATTATTCTAATGTTACAAATCCACTAACTACAACAACAAATTATTTTTACGATAATCCAAATCATATGCAAATATCTCGAATAAGTACTTCAACAAGTGATGATAATGATACTCTGAAAAGTAAATTTTATTATCCTCAAGATCTTGCTTTTGATCCAATTAGTATTAAATTAATCAATAGAAATATTATTACTCCTCTGAGGATTGAACAATACAAAAATGCGGCAATAACGAATACTAAACTTATTAAGTATAAAGATTGGGGAAATAATTTGCTTCTACCTGAAACCATTGAGTCTTTTACTGGAAATCAACAGCCTTCACCTCCAAATCCTGAATTGAAATATTATAATTATGACCTATTAAAAGGAAATCCACTGGAACTCTCTAGTGAAAATGGGCCGCATCTTACATACATTTGGGGTTATAATTCTGCTTATCCCATTGCCGAAACCAAAAACTCCACAACCGCCGAATGTGGTTATGCTGGCTTTGAAAATCAGGAAGCACCTGGATGGGAGTCCTTCAATAGTTGGTCTTTTAATGATGATATTGAAAATGTAAAAACAGGTAAATATTCGGCAAAAGTTGTAGGTGGTGGTCCA
>CAJAXK010000004.1 GCA_903946925.1 uncultured Bacteroidales bacterium
CAGGTTTATCCAAGAGCCAAATAAGTTCACCGTTTTCAGGTTTTACTTTTGAGGCGGGAAGAAATTCGCAGCCATTTTTCCTTTCGATAATCTTAGCCACCATTTCGGACTTAGATTCGCCCGTGGCAATAAAAACAGTGGTTTTCGATTGATTAATAACTTTTCCGGTTACCGTAATCCTTTGTTGTTTGGTATAGGGATTAGTAGCTAACTCGCAGGGATTTTTACTCTCGAAAAGTTGCAAATTATCCGGAAAAATAGATGCTGTGTGTCCATCCTCGCCCAAGCCCAACATCATAAAATCGAACTGTGGGGCATTGTTGAATTGTGGAACATGTTTCCTGATAACCTCTGAATAGCGGACAGCCTCTTCCATTGGATTTTCTTCGCCTCTTATCCGAAATATATTGTCCGAAGGAATTGAAACCTTTACCAATATGCTCTCCTCAAACATCTTATAATTGCTCTCATCGCTTTCCGGATTTACGCAACGCTCATCTCCCCAAAAAACCAGAACCTTTTGCCAGTCAATTTTATCCTTATAATTAGAAGCTAAAAATTCAAATACTTTTTTAGGTGTACTGCCTCCCGAAAGTGCAATTGTAAAAAATGCGTCAATAGGTATTTTGTTTATGCTTTCAACAAGCATATTGCCAAAATAATCAGCCAATTCATCAATAGATTCAAATATCCTGACTTGATTTTCCATTGTTACAGTTCGCAATAAATACCGTCATCTGCAAGATTTTTACAAGGATAACGCCAGGTTTGGTCTTTGTCTTCAATTAGTTCATCTACTTTTTTCGGTCCCCAGGTTCCAGCCGGATAACCATAAAGAGGCACATCTTTATCATTCTTCCAGCTTTCGATTACAGGCGAAAGGAATTTCCATGCCTCTATTACTTCATCCGTACGGGCGAAAAGTGTGGAATCACCTTTTATCGAATCGTAAATCAGCCGTTCGTAAGCAGATGGGATGCGTTGATGCGAAAGCTCGGAATAATGAAAATCCATATTCACATTCTGAACCTCGAAACCTGCCCCGGGAATTTTCATACCTATTTTAAGGAGTACGCCTTCGTCAGGTTGTATCCTGATTACAAGTTGGTTATGCGCATTGTGGGCAAGTCCTTTCGAGAACAGGAAGTGTGGTGTCGGTTTAAAGTGTATTACCACTTCGGTAACTCGTGTTGGAAGCCTTTTGCCGGTGCGGATATAAAAAGGAACTCCGCCCCAACGCCAATTATCTATATAAAACTTTATAGCGGCGAAGGTTTCGGTAACCGAATTTGGATTTACCCCTTCTTCTTCTCGGTAACCAGAGATTTTTTTACCTTTTATTGACGATTGCAGGTATTGCCCACGTATGGCATGAGTTGAGACATCCTCTTGTTTAATTGGACGAAGGGATTGAAAAACTTTTAGTATTTCGTAACGGATCGAGTCAGGTTCCAGCGATGATGGCGATTCCATAGCTGTGAAGGCTGCAACCTGAAGCAAATGGTTTTGAACCATATCGCGCAAAGCACCAGAGGTTTCGTAATAGCCTCCACGTTTCTCAACGCCAATGCTTTCGGCAGAAGTTATTTCAACATGATGGATGTAATTCCTGTTCCATAAAGGCTCGAAAATCCCATTCGAAAAACGTGTTACCAAAAGGTTTTGAACAGTTTCTTTGCCAAGATAATGGTCAATACGGAACAATTGCCCTTCGTGCCAATCCGTTAACAATTGGTTTTTCAGGTTAATGGCTGATTCGAGATCGTAGCCAAATGGTTTTTCAATAATTACCCGTTTCCATCCATCCACTTCGTTGTTTAATCCAATACTTGCAAGATGTGTTGGTATTAAGCCGTATAAACTGGGCGGGGTCGAAAGGTAAAACAATGTGTTCCCGCTGATATCCAGTTTGGCGCGCAATTCTAAAATGCGTTGTTTAAGTGGCAAATAGGTTGTAGCATCGTCGAACTGTATGCCCGAATAATAGATTAAATCAACAAATTTGTCAACCTTTTCAATATTGTCTATTTCCCTAAAAGTAAGGATAGCCGTTTTCATGCTTGCCTTAAACTCTTCATCGCTGAAATTAGAACGCGAAACACCCAATAACGCAAATTTTTCAGGCAATAAATCCTGCACAAAAAGCGCATACAAAGCCGGGACCAACTTCCTTTTTGTCAGGTCGCCCGATGCACCAAAAATTACATAAATATGGCTGTCGTTGGTTTTCATTCTGTTTTTTGGGTTAGTGGCTTCAAAAATCGTTCAGCAATAGTGCAAACATTTGCAAGGCATAGGATTAATCTTCATTTTTAGAAAAACGGTTAAACAGCGATATTGTAAGTAAATGGGCCGATTTACGGAAGCCATTACATTCAGTATTATTAATCTTGCAAAAACGCTATCTTGAAAGAAACCAGTGAGTTAAACTTACTTCTGGACTTTTTGTACGACATCTATTTTAAAACCTAAAACC
>CAJAXK010000005.1 GCA_903946925.1 uncultured Bacteroidales bacterium
CCCATCAATCCATCAAACCCATCAATCCCAAATGATCAACGAGCTCCTAAACCTAAACACCTACCAACTCGCCCCGGTAATCAACAACGCAAAATCCGAAGTTGACATTGCAGGACGCGGCACTGGGAAATCCTATATCATTGGATTGGATATTGACAGGATCGTCCGCAAAATGCCCCGGAGCATTTCCGCAATCACCGGCCAAACTTACGGCCAGATAATGACAAGAACCCTTCCTTCCACCCTCAAATGCCTTGAACTGCTTGGGTATGAAAAAGGGAAGGACTATGTGATAGACCTTCAACCACCCAAAGGTTGGGAAACCCCTTTCGAGAAAGTTTCCAAATTCAAGAATTTTATCAGTTTCCGCAATGGCACCGGCTTCCTCCTTCTTAGCCAGGACAGGACAGGCAGTGCCCGAGGCCCAAACATCGACCGCGAAATAGTGGACGAAGCGCTTACCCTGGACAAAGCCCAGTACGACCAGGAAGTTTCGCCAACCAACCGTGGTAATGAAGAGCATTTCGGGTTTCGCTCCCCAAACCCTGTCCGCCAACACCACGGCTTCCGCTTTGTTTCTTCCATGCCCTATTCCCAGGATCAGCGCTGGCTCCTCGATTTCGGCAAGTATTACGAAGAAGAGCAAGGCATTCAACTCTTCGATATCTGGAACCGCATTGTTTTATTGCAGGTAGAATTGATCAAAGCCTATCTGCAAAAGGATGCAACCCTTTACACCAACATTCACAATGAGATCATCCGCCTCAAGCAAAAGATAGTCCCTTTCGTAAGCAAGAATAATATACTGTTCACGCTTTCAAACGCATTTGATAACATTGCCAATCTGGGCATTTCGTACATAGCCCGTGAGTATCAGAAATTGCCGCAGCTTATTTTCCTTATCGAAATAATGAACTGGGTAATAGACAAAGTGGAAGATTGCTATTACCACCTGGACAGCTCCCGCCACATCTATTACGACGCTTCTAACGACGCCTTTATCCGCTCTTATGCGGAACAAAACAACTTCGATTACAAACAGCTTTCCAAAATTGACAGCCGCTTCGATCTGGATTGCGACCCTGCTAAACCTCTCGAAGTCTGCCCGGATTGGGGCGCAAAAATCTGTTTGCTATCAGTAGGCCAGGAACGCTTCTACAACTTCGCTACAAAAAACACTGAACCCGTTGACTGTATTATAAACGAATTTTTTGTAAAGCCAGACGAAGTATCGGACACCATGCTCAATGAATTGGTGGACCAGTTCTGCCAATACTACCAATACCATACCTGCAAGGAAATTATTTTCTTCGCCGATAAATACGGCAGCCACCGGCAGCCCAACATCAAACAATCAAAACCCTATAACGAACAGGTAGTGGACAGGTTTATCAAAAACAAATGGAGGGTAACATACCGCCTGCACAAAGGCATGGAGCCGCCACAACATGAAAAATACCTGCTCTGGTCAAACATCATGCAGGGCAACAACCCTCGCTACCCCCATGTTATCATCAACGGGAAAAACTGCAAGTTCACCCTGATCTCCATGAACAACACCAAGGTAATAGATAAAGACGGCAAATTCCAAAAGGACAAAAGCTCAGAGCGCAAAGCCTCCATCATGCCCGAGGAAGCAACCCACTTCGGCGATGCCGTGGACAAGCGCATCTGGACAAAATATGGTTGCCTGCTACTCAAGTCTTCCACCTTCATAAACCCTCGCTTCTAAAACAGGCCTACAAAGTATATTCGTTTGGTTTTCTTGTAATTACCGCCCTTATTTATATTTATATAAATTATACCATTTAGTATTATTTTATTGATAATAATTTATCTTTGCTTTACTTTTCAAGATAATGATTGAAGCCCACGCGTAATATCCGTTTTTAATTGCTTGTAAATGGTTGTTGTCGTTTAAGTTTACACATAACTGCTTGAAACGAGAATACAGTAAACAGATAACCATCAGATACAAAGGAATATCTGCATTTGCTATTGCCAATGCTAAAAAAAACGCATCAACAGAAAGTTCATCAATGAACCACCTCGCCGCAAGCGGCCGAGGTATTTAAGCGGAACTTTATTTTCATTCGCTGCAAGCGGCGGGGAATTTACCCAAAGAGATTAAAAACAAACTTTGCCATGGACATACAAAACAAAACCAAAGAAGAACTCATCATCGAGCTGCAGGAATTAAAGCAGGAGAATTCTGATTTAAAAGCTTTGATTGAAAACCGTTCTGTAGAGTTAATCACAGCAAACAAAGAACATATTCTTCAAAACGAAGATATATCCGTCCCCTCATTGCTGCGTCAGAAGGCCCAGGAGTTGCTGAAAAACAAACCGTCAAAACACGATTCTCGGCTTTCTGATGTCGAAAATCTTAAACTCATTCACGAGCTGCAGGTACACCAGATTGAACTGGAATTGCAGAATGAAGAACTCTGCCGTATTCGGGCATTGGCAGAAGTTGAGCGTGACAAGTATACCAGATTGTACGACCTGGCACCTTCCGGCTATTTTACACTATCACGCAACGGCGAAATTATTGAGTTAAACCTCGCCGGGGCGCTTATGCTGGGTAAAGATCGTTCGCATTTAATAAACAACCATTTCCACTTTTTTATCTCCAAAGATACCCGAGATGTTTTCAAACGCTTTTTGGAGAAATCATTTAAA
>CAJAXK010000006.1 GCA_903946925.1 uncultured Bacteroidales bacterium
CTTGCGCCCCCGGAAGCTCCTCAAACTGGCCATGAAATATTTTCGGATAATTTTAGCATGAAAATTGGCAGCACTTCAAGCGGTTTTCAACAAATTACAGTACAGGTTGGCGCTGTTTTTATCGCCTCCCTGCCCAATGAAGGATCTGTATCGGGTTCAATATTTTATGTGGATGCCAATGATGCCACACAACCATGGAATTTAGAAGCTTTCAAGGGATCACCAAAAGCAAAAATGCGTTACCGACGGTTGGGACCAGGCGATGACCGTACAAATTCGGGTTACAAAGAACCTGAAACGGATTGGAAATTCATCATACCCTATTCATCCCCCCAATTTTTAATCGACAAACGGGATCCAGGTCATTATTATCCTTCAGTTAAATTACACGGTTGCCTGCAACGTTACGAGAATCTGGAAAAAGACAAGGAACTGGAAGCCATTGTGAAGCTTACCAAAACAAACCCTGATTGGAACGACCTGCATATTGTGAACGGGGTATCCGTACCGACTGCCAACCTCAAAGCTGATGATGTAAAGGGTAAAAACATTTATACAAAATTCAGTACGTGCAACACAGTGAAAGGCATTGTGCTGGATGCAAACAACCGTCCGGTATTGGCGAAAAAGAAAGTTATCCTGGAGCCTCGCGGTTGGAGCATCCCTGAAGCAAAACCTGACGATATGTTTGTTTTTTCCAATCCTGCAAACGGGGAATATATTTTTAAAGAGAACGTTCCAAGCGGCGTTTACGATGTATATGTTTTCGGGCAACCTAAAAAAGATACTGTTGCCGTTTGCAATTGCCGCGAGCGGGGGGAAGACGCCAATTATACCTATATCAAAAATATCGGAGGTTCACCGGATTTGTTTTTTACCATCGAAACAAATTTAACCCACACAGATGATTTGGATGAACTATCCTTAGGAGATTACGGAGGAAGCGGGATAGGACAGGTAAAAACCACCACTACAAGCAAAATTGTTTATCATATTTCGATGGCTGAACTTATTGGCAATAATGGCGAGAAAAACGTTCTGAAAGGTATTGATGAGTATCCTGTCGAATCGGCAAACAAAGTTACAAGTTTCAAGAGCCAGATACCGCAGATTACCGATGATGGCTGGAAAACCGAAGTTGAAACCGAATTTGATAAAAACAACCTGCATTACGGAAGTTTGCCTGTACTATCCGAGGCTCATCCAAAGGAAGGCGAACTTTTTAAGGCAACAGATAAATTTTTAATACTGCCCTTGTTTAAGTCGGCCTACAAAAAGCAAGACCTCGATTTATCCGAAATACAAGATCAGGGAGCTAAGGACATGCTAAAAACGCTTAACGATATGGCCAACACATTAGGGCCGGCAACTGATAAGATGAACAAAGAAATGGATGGCAAATACCTCGACACAGTGAGGGTTAAATCATTTACTTTCGGTGATTTGCTAAGTATTGCACAAGGAGCCAAACAGCTTTCGCTGAATGACAAAATGGTTCAAAAAATAGAACCTACGGTTAAAGAAGGTTTTTTGGCCATGCCATCTGAAACAGCCCAAGGAATGAAAGAAATGCAACAGTTTTGGCCTTCGGGCATGAGTAAAGATATGGAAAAAATGAGTAAAATGGGCAATGGCGGCATTGGCAATTTCGCTATGACCAGCAATTACAACCGGCCAGTAACCACCACTATTGAAAGGAAATTCACCATCCGAAAATCAACCGAAAGCGAAATAAGGGAAACACAACCAAAGGAAACCTCGGAAATGTTCAGGGAAATCCCCAGGGAATTTTACAAAGAAATAAAGATCATTTATTAGTACCCGATTGGATTTTTCAAAATAAAAACCTGCCATAACGGATCCGATTGGCAGGTTTTTATTGTTTAGGTTTTCACTTCTTGGCTTAGAACAGATCTTGGTTTTAGAACTTGTAGGTAAATGCCAGCAGTGCCCTGATGTTTGCCACAGCCTTTAAATCGGCAAGTTCGGCTTTTGTGTTGGCAGTTAGTTTCCCATAATTGGCAAGTGTATGCTCAAGTTCAAAAGCTATATCGAGCTTGCCCGAAATAAATACAACACGGGGCGAAAGCCTGAATACATTATCAATATTGGATCCACGTGCATAAAAAGTAGAGGTTTTAAGCGTTTCGGTAGTCCCCATATTTTTTGTATATCCCACAAATAACCCCAATTGTATTTTTTTGCCATGAGTGTTTGCATCTAACCAAATTGAACCGGTATTCATGTTCGAGAAATTTTTGTTCCCCGTTGCGGTATCGTTGATTTGGCTGACTGCGTATCCACCAATCATAACCAAATCGGAGGCATTTTGAGCAAACACACCTTCGAGTTTTACCGTAAGCGGTTTGAACTTCAATTTTGCAAAAGCAATACCCGAAATACTGCCTATTTTTTCCGATGATTCGTACTTTTTGTTTTTTGCATTGTTAACCGTATATAATTCAGGCATTAACGTTTTGTAATCAACACCAATTCCCACTAAATGCTCGGTTGATTTGGGGTTGAACTGCATTTGGAAATGAAGGTTTGGAATAGCTGCATTTCTCAGAAACTTAGAACTTGAAACCGAAGCAGAAGTATAAGTGTTATTTGCAAAAACGTATTCAGGCCCCATGTTGGTAAAATCGCGTTGGGCGAACAAAGCAGCAATCAATTTCAACCCACCCAATGTTTTACTAAAACGGACTTGTGGATTTCGTGAAAACGGCTGGAACGGTGCACCGGTATTAAACGAGATTACGCCAGGGAAAGATTCGGCTATAAACATCGGGTGCCAATACTGGCCCACCAACAATTCTGTGGTTTTCCAGTTAAGCTTCACAAATGCGTGCCGCAACCTGAACCCATTTACATCGTCGAGGCCTGAACTTGCATTGCCAAAAAAGTCTGCTTCAATTATCCCAGAAGTTTTTGCACCAAAAGCATCAGGGCCAGTGATAGTGCCTTTTAACCTCGTTTGAATGGAAAGTATATTGAACGAAGGTTTAGCGTTTACATCCTTGCCATTGGCATCAGAAGAGATGTTATCAGGATACAACAAAAAATGCCCTTCGCGGATATTAACCGTTTGCCGTGTGTCGTAAAAAATATCGGTTTTTACAAACCCCGAAAAACTGATCCCGAATTTTGGTTCATCTTTCTTTTCCTGGGCACGGGTTACGAGTGATAACCCAATTATCAAAACTAAGATTAGATGTTTCATTTTGTGTTTTTAAATTATTTGTCTCACAATATTATTTGCTGAAATCCTTAGTAGAATTGTCTTTTTGTGTAAGCAACGATATTACCACCAGTGTAATTACGGCTAATGGAATCGAAATGATTCCTGGATTGTCCAATGGAATAGGGGCATCTTTGGGGATGAGGCCATATTTTTCGTACATGGTTGGCGAAAAAAGTATTATGCCAATGGAAGAAACTATACCCACAAAAATAGACCAGGCTATGCCCTTGGCGGTAGTCTTTTTCCAGAACAAAAGGAACAATATGGAAGGCAGGTTGGCCGATGCAGCCACGGCAAAAGCAAGCCCGACAAGGAAAGAAACGTTCATGCCTTTGAACAGGATGCCTAAAACAATGGCAAAAATACCAACCCCAACAGCAGCCAATTTCCCGGCTTTTACTTTTGCTTTGTCAGTCATTTTTACTTGTAGGTATTTGTCAATAAAATCGTGGGCAATTGCACCTGATGATGCCACAATAAGCCCGCTTACAGTACCAAGTACGGTAGCAAAAGCTATTGCCGAAATAATCGAGAATATCCCAATACCAAAGGTTTTGGCTAACAAGGGCGCCGACATGTTACTGCTTTCCACATCCAACGCACCGTTTATCATTGAGCCAAGACCCATATAAAGGGTTAACACATAGAAAAACCCGATAGCTGAAATGGCCACAATAGTTGATTTTCGGGCTGCGCGTTGGCTTGGCACGGTGTAATACCTGATTAAAATATGAGGTAAAGCAGATGTACCCAAAAACAAAGCCAACATAAGCGACAGGAAATTGAGCCTGTCCCAAAACGTTGCGCCAACTGCTTTGGTTAGTTTGTAAAGCAGCCCTGGTTTCATTACATCAGTACCTTTTGTGATTTTTTGATACCATACCGTTATTTTGTTCCCATCATCGGTAAAAGCTTTCTTCGAGAACCTCACAACTTCGCTCTTTTCAATAGCTTTGATAAATTCAAAAGGGCCAACCGGGCCGGTTTTATCCACTTCTTTTCCATCAACTATTATTTTGCTGAGGTGGCCAACCTGATAGAATTTCTTTTCTGATTTGGGCGCACCGTTATATAGTTTTCCGCCATCGGCAGTAACAGTTATGTCAAGCATTTCATCAAGTGTGGCGTTGCCGTCCTTTACATTTAGTTTGTACCAGCAATCGCTTCCATTTTTGGTAAGTTTTACAAAAACCAATTTATCAACAACCTTGGTTGATTTAATGCTGTATGTTGTATCGGGAACGCTTACCACAGTGTCGTTGGTAACAATTGCGGCAGTTTGTGCAAATTTGTGGTAGTTCTCGTTAGGGGTGAGGGATAAACCGTTCTGTAAAATATAAACAGTTAAAATGGTTGAAAAAACAACCAACAATGCCCCTTTTATAAATTGCACGTATGTGGTGGATGTCATACCAGCGGTTGCTACAATAAATATTACGATTGAACCAACTATCACAACTCCCATCCAATGCGGAAGGCCAAGCAACGGAACAACAAGGTCGCCGGCACCTACCATTTGAGGGATAAGATAAAATATGGAAACAATAAGCGTGCTTATGGATGCGGCCAATTTGATATGTTTCGAGTTAAACCTCGAATCCAAGGCATCGGTAAAGGTATATTTTCCAAGTTTTTTGAGTGGTTCGGCAACCAAAAACAAAGCCACAACCCAGCCTGCCAAATATCCTATCGAATAAAGGAAACCATCGTAACCCGAATAGGCAATCATGCCACAGATGCCTAAAAAAGATGCAGCCGACAAATAATCGCCGGCAAAGGCTATACCGTTAACAGCCCAATGTATGTTGCCGCCTGCGGCATAATAGTTTGCCGCCGATTTTGTTTTTCGGGCAAAGTAAAAAGATACCCCTAACACCAGGCCAACTATAAAAAGAAAAATTGCTATTGCTATGTTCGAAACTTCGTAAATCATATCCCCGGATTTTTAAGGTTAGTTCTTGTTCATTTTGTCTTCCATTTTTGTGCAGAAATAATTATAGATAAATCCCATAATTATTGCAAGCACAATCAATCCAAAGCCATAAACAATGGCAATGTTTTGCCCACCTAACAACTCTAAACCCATAAGCTCAGGTTTGGTAAGGCCAATAAGCACAAAGCCGGCATATACCAAGGTGTAAATAAAAAACATTTTTACCCCTAATTTGGCCTTCTTTTCGGCTGCTCTGTCAATTCCGGTTTTTACTGCAGGTTCGTGTAACATAAAAACTTCTTTTAATTAGAAACTGTAAAATTAATTTTTGTTAAAGGTATCAAATTGGCCGATTGGTAAAACCTTAATTATATTGCTTTTAAACATTGTTGTATAACAACTTATTTGTATTTTTATCAAAAAAACAAAATATGCGGTTCTCGAAGAAGATAAGCTGTGAAAGTTGTTTGCTGAACTGCGATATTTATTCAACCTTGTCGGAAAGTGGGAATAACTATCAATCAATCAACCCATTGCATGCGCATTTTAAAAAACATGATGTAATATGCAAACAAGGCACTGAAGTTACACATGCCCTTTTCCTTGTAAAAGGTTCAGCCAAACTGTATATTGAAGGGATAAATAACAGGAATATCATCCTGTATATTTTGAAGCCGCCCGCTTATATGGGCTTACTTTCCTTTTTCGAAAACCCTAGGTATTCCTATTCAGTTTCTGCCCTTGAGGATTCTGAAGTTTGTTTTATTGAACTTGATTTGGTTAAAAAACTATATGTCGAAAACCACAATTTACTCTTGAGCTTGAATAAAGCCTTTGGCAAATCGGTTTCGATGATTATGAAAAAATTAATTTCCCTTAACCAAAAACAAATCAGGGGTAGGTTTGCCGAAAACTTGATATATTTGTCGGAGATGAATGGCAGCCAAAAATATAATTTGGGGATGACCCGAAAAGAAATTGGCGAAATGATAGCCATTTCGGAGGAAAATGCCGTCAGGCTTTTTACCGAATTCTCGAAAGAAAACATAATTTCCTTAAAAGGCCGTGAAATAGAAATATTGGATATGGCCCTTATCAAAAAAATCAGTGAAGTTGGGTAGGATTTGAAGTGAAAAGTGAAGAGAGAAAAGTGTAAAGTGTAAAGTGACGTTGATAGGCACAATTGGGGAACAAGGATATAAAGCTGATTGTTAACTAATTATTGCAACATATATACTCGTTTGGGCTAATTGTAAGTAATCCATAATCCTATGAGAATACAGTATTGTTCGGACCTCCACCTCGAATTAGGACAAAATAGCAAGTATTTTGAAACTACGCCTTTATCGGTAGCGGGCGATATTTTAATATTGGCCGGCGATATTGTGCCTCTGCACGATGAATATTTAACCAACCCATTTTTTGGTTTTGTTTCCAAAAATTACAAACAGGTATATTGGGTGCCGGGAAACCACGAATTTTACCATAAAAGCATATCGGATTACAGCCATTCCTACAATATAAGCGTTTACGAAAATATACATTTCGTGAACAATATTGAATTGGAATACTCTGGCATTAGGTTCATATTCAGTACGCTATGGTCGAAAATTACTTTGGGGAACGAGAAAAATATTGAGCGGAATGTGGCCGACTTTGAACTCATTAGCCATGACAAAAAGAAATTTAATGCAGCCGCGTTCAACAAACTCCACAATGAAAGTTTAGGGTTTATAAAAAAAGTTCTGAGCACCAAGCACGAAAAAACCGTTGTTGTAACACATCATTTGCCTTCGGTTTTGTGCAACTCGCAGGTTCACAACGCCAGTTTAATAAATGAGGCATTTTGCGTTGACCTTACGGATTATATAAAGGAATGTGGTGCAAATTTTTGGATACATGGGCACAGCCATTTTAATTATCACCCATTAATTGTAGGCAATACCCTAATGCTCACCAACCAGCTTGGCTATATCCATTTGAACGAATCCAAAGGTTTTAGGCGCAACGCTTATTTTTCAATCTGATAATTAGGCTATTCCGAAAAGTCTTTTTTCGCCACAAAGGCACAAAGTCTCTAAGTTGCACTAAGTTTATAACATCGAATAACAATGTTTTGTGAATCTTTGAGTCATAGTGCCTTAGTGGCGTTTCTTTGTTTTCAGGTTTTCGGAGCGGGCCCAATATTCCCGTACCAGATGATGGATCATGTAGTTATGCGAAAATCAATCTTTATTTTATTCTGGTAATCGGTTATTGACGATAATACTTTTTTTAGCATATAAAGCTCGATATCTATAAGCTTTTTTGTGTTTAACTTATTAGAAACAGGTGCATTGTTTTCAATCAATTCAATTTGGTTGCGAAAACGGAGGTTCATCAGGAAGTTATACACAAACACAATTTCATCAATAGTGCTTTCGCTAATAATGTGGTTTTCTTTCAGAGCAACCAGCCTTTCGATAGTATTTGAACACCAAATATTGTTTTGGAGCGAATAGGTACGGGCAAACATGATTATCGGCACCAAAGCACTCTTTATATCAATATTGTCGCCATGTTTATCCGAAAGGATATTTCCTGACGAAATGTGTGGGCTTTTTGTGTTGAAAGTGTTGTAGGCAAGGTGGTATAGGAACAAGGGATTCGATTTGATGGCTTCATCGATCCCTTTCTTTAGCTTTTCGATCAGCATTTCGTCGCCATACACACACCTGAAATCGAAGAAAATGGTAGCATCAAGCAGGTTTTGAGGTTCCGGTGTGGCTATCCAATTGTCGAAATATTTTTCCCAGGTGCCCAATGGCTTGCACCATGCTGGATTTTTGGCCATTATGTTGCCCAGGCAAAAGGAATAACCGACAAAGTTCAGCGAATTGCAGACCCGTTCGCCAAGATTGTTGAAATACGCTAGAACCTCAACTTCCTTTTCTTTTGTAACATTTTCGAAAACAATGGCATTATCCTGATCGGTAAAAAGCGTTTCCTCCTTACGCCCTTCGCTGCCTAAGCAAAGGAACGCGAAATTTACGGGTGGTTGCCCTATTTCGTCAATCGCTAACTCTATTATCTTTCGTATTATGGCATCAGAAAAAGCCGTAGTAATTTTAGTAACGTACTTAATTGATACATCGCTTTTTATGCGAGGCTTTAACAGCAATTGAAGCGTACCATAGCATTGTTTCAAATCGTGGTTGGTTTCGGCTTTTCGAATTTTGGCAATAAAAAACGAAAGCGAGTTCAAAAGCATCTTATACACATCATTGGTCCTCAACATCCCTTTCAATTGGCCTGAGCCATTTTTAACGGCAAGGTGGTTTATCCTTTTCTCCTCACATAGCGTAATCGCATCAATTACCGAGGTGTTTTCGGAAATATATGTTATTGGTGAACTCATAATCATATATGCAGGATTATCCAAATTAAGGTTTAGCGCCAGGATCCTTTTCTGAATATCCGTATTTGTCACAATGCCTAAATAATCCTTTTCATTTTGCGTAAGCAACAAGCTTTCAGTTTTCTTACGAGCCAACATTTTTATGGTGTCCCGTAAAGTTGCTTCTGCATCAAGGGTATATATGGGTTTAACATAGTCTTTAACAGACTGTTCTATCATAAAATCATTAGATTTTAATTCAGCAATCAAATTATTGGTTTGCGTTTTGCCTTTTTCATGCTGGGTTATATCCTCAATAATGCAATCGCAGACCAAATCATCGGGATTTTCGCCATCAATGGAAACAATGGAAAGGGCCACAATGGAAAAATCGCCATTTGGCTTGTTTATTTTCAGCACCTTGCCTTTTACAAATCCGTTTTCTTCGAGTGATCCGAGCAGGTCTTTCCTGTCGGCAGCCTCGTTAATTAAACCAACAAAATGTATTCCCGACAAATCTTTAAGGCTTTCGTATCCTAATATCCTGATGGCTGTTTCGTTAGCAAAAATAAATTTGCCTTTTGTATCGAGCCGAGCCTTAAAAAAACCAATATCCAAAGTGTTGATCAGTTTTTGATAATCGAAGCTGGTAACACTCGAACTTTTGTCTATCGAAATGTCTTTCACTATCAGAATGTTTACTTCCTTACCTGAAAAAACAGTAGTTGACGAAGTAATCAGGGATTCAACTACCCCGCCATTTTTCTTGTTAAGATTTAATTCAAACTGACCTTCCTTAATCGTGTTTTTCGAAAAGGCTTCAATTATTGCTTCGTTATTGCTCTTGCTAACAATTTCATTCAATGAAAGATTTACAAGTTCGGCGGGCAGATAGCCGGTCATTTTGCTTATCACACTGTTCGAGAAACTGATTTTGCCATCAAGTACCATAATCAAGCCTTCGGTTGCAGCTTCTACAAGTGTCCTGAATTTTTCTTTTGCTTCGTGCAAATCGTTTTCGGCACCCTGCCTTTTTTGCTCTATTTTTAGGCTTTGCCTGAAAATGTACAAGAGCAAAAATGCAATTAGTATGGAAATCCCTATCGAAACCCATAACATCCTGTTAGTTAGGGCCGAAATTTCTTTTTTAACATCTTCGATATAAACACCCGTCCCAATTACCCATCCCCAGGGTTTAAATAGCTTAACATAAGATAGTTTGGGGACAACATGCAGCGAGTCGTCCTTCCACTGCCACATGTAATCAACATAACCGTGCTCCGATTTTTTTACCGTTTCCACAAATTCAACAAACAACCTTTTACCATGTGGATCTGTTATCCCTCTTAAATCTTTACCATTCAAATCACTCCTGAAAGGGTGCATTACCATGTTGGGTGTCATATCTGTTATCCAGAAATAATCTTTATCGTCGAAGCCATACCGCATATATTCTATCCGCGAAATAGCGGTTTTCTGGGCTTCCTCCTTTGTGATAATACCAGCATGGGCATCACGCTCATATTTTGAAATAATACTCCACGCCGAGTTGGTCAACTCTTTGATCATCTCGCGTTTGCCATTCATTATATTTTCCTGATAGCGGGGTATTATTATCAAAAAAATGGTCAGGATAAACAACAGAATGGCCAGGATAGCCGGTAGGATTATTCGCAAATAAAATTTTTTCATATCGAACCCCGTCAAGATTGGTTAATACTGTTACAAAGATAGCGTAAAGAATTTTGTTTTGGTTGGCTTCGCCCAAATGATGTCTGGTTTCAACGAGATACTTTTTGTGTAACACTATGGCTGCAATGTTTTCGTGCTTAAGGTTAATCGTGATTTGCTTGCAAAAAATAGTTTTTTTGGGGTTTATCTAATGTATAAGCTCTACCGCGATTTGAGTTGATTTAACTTTTTGTAGGCCAGAAAACCACAGTATTTTTGAAAATAATAGAACTGCCTTTTGAGATGAACCAAGTAAAACAAAATTAAATTACATTAAACCAAGTGTTTATGCTGTAGAGATATTTTTACAGGATATCTTTCAACTTTAAATTAGTCGCGCTTTTTATGTTGCAATAACACACAAGCAGGCTAATTTTTGTTTTGAGTTTCAATTGTAACTTTTTCTGGCCGGAATGGAAATAGATTTTAAGGTAAAGCTGATTTTACTATATAATATCAAACTGAGCAGCCATCCGGATAAGGTTCGCAGTGTTCTTAACATCAAATTTTGAAAGCAGGCTATTACGGTGGGTATCAACGGTTGTAGCGCTGATGAAAAGTTTTTCGGCAATCTCTTTATTGGTCAGTCCTGCGGCAATCAACTGCAGCACTTCTTTTTCCCTTCGTGTAATCACCGGAATTTGTGAATCTTTGTTTTCCCTTACTACAGCGGCGGCTTCGTGGCTTAGATATATATCGCCTCGTACTACGGTGACAATGGCATCAACTATTTCTTCCTTTGTTGCATTTTTTAATACATATCCTGATGCCCCATTTAGCATCATCTTTTGAATAAAGCTTTGCTGGTTAAAAGAACTAAGCCCGACAATAAGAATTTCCGGATACTTGTCTTTTATCTCCTTACATAAGTCAATTCCGCTTTTGTCCGGCATGTTGATGTCCAGCAGTATCACATCAGGCTGGTAATGGTTTAGAAAGGCCATGCACGAAGCGGCAGTCATCGCGTGGCCCATCCATTCGATATTTTTCTCGTGAAGCAGCATCGAACGGATACCTTCCACTACCATGTAATGATCGTCGGCAATAAATATTTTGATAGCCATTTTTAAGTGCAGAACTTTAAGTGTACATTTCTATTTGAACCGAAGTGCCTTCTCCTTCCTTTGACCTGATATCCAGTTTGCCTTTCAGAAACTCAACCCGGTTCTGAATATTTACCCATCCTATGCCTTTGTTATTTTTAAGGATACTTGTGTCGAATCCCTTGCCGTCATCTTCAACAGTAACCGAAAGCTGTCCGTTCGATTTTGTTACCTGTACGATTGCCGTTGTGGCATTGGCATGTTTCATCGTATTGTTTATCAGTTCCTGTATGATTCGATAGAGTGTTATGGCTGTTGTCTGATCTATCGGAATACCATCCAAACCAATGGATTGATAGTTTATTTTCAATGCACCGCTTTGATTGATATCGTTACAAAAATCGTTCAGGGCAGTATCCAGCCCAAACCGCACCAAAGCTTCGGGCATCATATTATGGGCCACCCGACGCATTTCCCTTATCGAACTGTCCAGCATCTCCATGCTGCGCTCAAAATCCTGATGGTTTTCAGGCGTCATTACCAAATTTCCTTTCATAGTTGTAAATGAGTATTTAATTCCGCTTAACATTCCCCCTAATCCGTCATGAAGATCTTTGGCCAGGCGGGTTCTTTCCTGTTCCTCCCCTTTTAATACTGCTTCGGTGGCAGTTAATTGTTGCTGGGTTTCTAATTCACCAATGCGCTGTTGCTGTATTTTTTGTTTCTGTTTGAAGGTTCGGTAAGATAACAGTGAAATTAAAAGTAATGATGCAACTCCGGCAATTAAAATAGAATTGAGTATATTTTTATGGTGAATTGAAAGTTGCTGTAATTTTTTATCTGCTTCTAATTTTTTTATCTGGTTTTCTTTTTTTTCTTTTTCATATTTCTTTTCAAGCTTTAATGTGTTATTCTGAATAGTTTCATTTAATATACTATCTCCCAGGAGCGTACTTTGTGTTGCATAATAATCTCCTTGTTTCATATCCTGCATAGAGTATGAAAGAGCGGAAAAATGCGCAAATACTTTTTGTCGCTGAATTCTCAGATTGAACCTGTACGACAACGACAATGCCTCACTGGCATATTTTTCTGCCAGTTTATAATTCTTTTTAAATTGGTAATAGAACGATAAGCCCTTAGTCGCAATTAATTCGCTTTCATGCAATTCAAGTTCTTTTGAAAGAACCAAAGCTTTATCCATGTATAACTTCATTTTCTCAAAGTCCCCTTTTTGTAAGTAAACATCTCCCATATTCATGTACTGGCTTTGCTCCATATTCTTATCGCCGGTTTTTATACTTATCTCCAGTGCTTCTTTAAACAATGCTGTAGCTTTATCAAAATTCTTGGCAGAAAGGTAATTCAGTCCGAGATTAGTCAATGATGTTCCTAACATAGTCGGCTCATTTAATTTTCTAAGCTTAGCTACTGAACTTTCCCCATACTGTATCCCTTTTGTATATTGATGCATCTGGTAGTAAAGAAGCTGAAGAATGTCTTCTCCAATCGCATCTATACCTTCATTCCCCAATTTTTGAAAGATGTGCTTTCCTTCTTCATAATACTTAACAGCTGATTCATACTCACCTAAATTTCGGTAAGAAGTGCCCGTGTTAAACAATGTCTTGGCAAGGCTTAACGAGTCATTTGATTTTTTTGAAAGATCAACAGCCTGTAGATTTAACAAAAGGGAAGAATCATAATTTCCCTGCATATTCAGGATAAAAGTATAGTTATTGATAAAGGAAATAACTCCCTTGGTATAACCTATCTTTTTGCTGAGTTCGCCAGCCCTTCGGTAATATTGTTTTGCTGTTTCCGGTTCATTTGTTTCGTACTGCTGGCCTATATTTATATAAAGTTTCACAGTATTTGTGTCATTTTTGGCCATTGGCAGCAATCGAAGTAAACTATCCCTGTTCATTATTGATTGAGCTGGCAGCACGATCCATGCACATATCAGAACGGAAAATACAAAATATTTTTTCATATAGGACCGGTTTTCGTTGTTTTCAATCAATACTGATAGCTCAATGTCATTGAGTTAAGGATTTGTTCCCGCTGATCTTTGTATGCATTGTTCTCGACATGCAAAATAAAACAAACAGGAAGTAGGGATGCCTCCCCTTTTTCCATGATTTTTAGCTTTTCAGGTAAATATCCTGTTTTTACAGGATACCGAACCCACTAATATAGTCAGATATTTGCATTTGACATTACATTAGCAAGAAATGAAGAATAATCATTTTTTAAGCGTAACAGGCAAATCGGTATCACGATTGAAAAGGACTCTTACCATTTTTCTTTTAAGAAGGATATCCTTGAATAATAATCGGTTCAAGCTATTATCCCAAGCCTTCGGTGTGACATTGATTAAGACTTCTTTAATGTTACCTTTCTATTTGCGATCAATTGTTTCCGGTAATAACACAAGCGCAATGTTAAACTGTGAATACTCCGGAAGTGGGGTAATTGATAATTATTCCCAGCATCTGGATGCAAATGGTTCGGAGTTATCGATGTTTGTCCCAGATAGCCATCAATACCGAAGGCAGTGCACCTGAGAATTCAGTCACCAAAGGATGGAAATTTTGGTAAGAAAGTATTATTAATCTGAATATATTTAAATATGTCAATAATTAGATGTAAATTTACTTACTGATATGTTCTAATCCAGTCAGTTTCTAATCCGCTTTCTTTATATCCATTTCACTCGTCTGCTACACTTGCCAGTTCTGCATTTATCTTTCTGAATTGAATCCGTATTCTACCCGGAAGGAGGAGTTTTTACATTAAAAAGCAAAGCAAATGAAAAACCTAAGGACCCTGATTATTCTTTTACTGATTACAGTTGGGATTAGTGTAACAGCGCAGGTTACCATTAATACGGACAACAGCGCTCCCGATCCTTCGGCGATGCTCGATGTGAAATCTGATAACCGTGGGTTACTGATCCCGCGGATTTCAACTGCTGCCAGGGACCTGATCCCTTCACCCGCGACAGGACTTTTAATCTATAATTCGACGACAAACCGGTTCGACTATTATAATGGCAGTTTCTGGCATCAGTTGGGAACAGCTTTTATTTCATCTACAGCCGGGACTGTAAACCCGGGCGGCGGTGTCGCAATTAATGTTTTGCCCGATATACTTCCTGATAATTCTGCTATGCTGGATATCAATGATCCAGGCAGGGGTATTTTGATTCCCCGGATTTCGACTTCCGCGCGCGACCTGATTGCATCACCTGCAACCGGGTTGATTATTTATAACACGAGTACCAATCTGCTTGATTATTACAATGGAGCCCAGTGGATAGCATTATGCTCTGTTTCTACCGGTATTCCGGGTGCCGGAGGAAGCCAGGCCGTAGTAGGAGTGGCCGTGAATACTGATAATTCAAGTCCTGACCCTTCCGCTATGCTTGATGTAGCATCAGCTGATAAGGGAGTTTTAATACCAAGGCTTACAAATGCACAGCGCGACGCTATACTTCCTGTTACGGGCCTTGTTATCTACAATACATCAGCAAATTATATTGAGTTTTATAATGGTTCAGCCTGGTACCAGCTGATCACAAATCTTATTGTTCCCCCGACAGGCGGAACCCATGTCGCATCATCGAATCAGATTATTTGGAACTGGAATATTGTTGCCGGCGCTACTGGTTATAAATGGAATACAGTCAATGATTACGCCACTGCGACCGATATGGCCTCCGCCATAACAAAAACCGAAACCGGGCTTGTATGCGCAACACCTCATACACGCTATGTGTGGGCATATAATGACTGTGGGTTTTCTTCGGCGCTGATATTAACAAAAACAACCCTGGCTTGCGGTACTTGCGCTTCTCCATTGGTTGATGCCCGCGACGGTCAATCTTACAATACTGTGCAAATTGGCACCCAATGCTGGATGGCTGAAAACCTGAACTTCGGCACCATGATTCCTGACGCCAACAACATGACAAACAACAGCATTACTGAAAAGTATTGCTATGAAAACAATACTGCCAACTGCGATACCTATGGCGGACTCTATCAATGGAAGGAAACGATGGGATACAGCACAACACAGGGAGTGCAGGGCATTTGCCCTGCAGGCTGGCATATACCAACGAATGATGAATGGACAGTATTAACTGATTTATTGGGTAGTGAGCCTGTTGCCGGTGGTGAAATGAAAACAACAGGCACAATTGAAGCTGGAACGGGTTTGTGGCATGACCCGAACACAGCGGCAACAAATTCAAGCTGGTTTTCTGCACTTCCGGGCGGCTACCGCCAGGATGGAGGTGGTTTCACCCATCTGGGTAACTACGGCAACTTTTGGACTTCTACGGAGGTCATTACCGAATACGTGTGGTTCCGGAACCTGCTTTTTCATAACGCATTTGTGTCCAGCGGCTACGGTGTTGTTGAGGCATTAGGTTACAGTGTTCGTTGCCTGAAAGATACCCCGCCACCTGTATGGAGTTGCGGCGATCCTCTGCCTGATACCCGCGACAATCAAACTTATAATACAGTTCAGATTGGTACGCAATGCTGGATGGCTGAGAACCTGAACATCGGCACAACAATACCAGGCGGTACAGACATGGCAAACAACAGCATTATCGAAAAATATTGCAATGAAAACAATGCCGCCAACTGTGATACTTATGGCGGGCTTTATCAATGGAATGAAATGATGGGGTACACTACAACACCCGGAGTGCAGGGCATTTGCCCGACAGGCTGGCATGTACCCACAGATACAGAGTGGACAGTATTAACTGACTATTTAGGCGGTGAAAGCATTGCCGGAGGTAAAATGAAAACAACGGGTACAATTGAAGCCGGCACGGGTTTGTGGTATGCTTCTAACAACGGTGCCACAAATTCAAGTGGGTTTTCTGCAATTCCCGGCGGCTACCGCTACGGCCCTGATTTGTTCAACACTGTGGGTGGCAATGCCAACTTTTGGTCTTCTTCGGAGTACAATACAAATGACGGGGTATGCCGGGAACTGCTCGCTACTATTCCCAATGTGAGCCGTTTCAGCATTAGCAAGGGCGTCGGTTTTAGCGTTCGTTGCGTAAAAGATATCCCACCAACTGTATGGAGTTGTGGCGATCCTCTTCCTGATACCCGCGACAACCAATCATACAATACAGTTCAGATTGGTACGCAATGCTGGATGGCAGAGAACCTGAACATCGGTATGACAATACCAGGTGCAACAGACATGGCCAACAACAGCAATACTGAAAAGTATTGCTACGAAGATAACGCAGCCAATTGTGATACATACGGCGGACTTTATCAATGGAACGAAATGATGCAATATGTCACTACACCCGGAGTTCAAGGCATTTGCCCGACAGGCTGGCATATACCGGTCGATGCAGAGTGGACATTATTAACCGCTTTTTTAGGCGGTGAAAGCATTGCCGGAGGTAAAATGAAAACAACGGGTACTATTGAAGCCGGCACAGGTTTGTGGTTTGCTCCGAACACAGGGTCCACAAATTCAAGTGGTTTTTCTGCCCTTCCCGGTGGCAACCGCTATGGCAATGGTAGTTTCTACGATAAGGGATTACGTGCATTCTTTTGGTCTTCTACGGAGGACCAGCCGAATTTCTCGTATCGCCGCATCCTGAATTACGATAACACCGCAGTAAACCGTGACTACTTTTGGGAGAACAGTGGTTATAGTGTTCGTTGCGTAAAAGATATCCCACCGCCTGCCTGGAGTTGCGGCCAACCTCTTTCGGTAACTCACACTGCCGGTGATATTGCCCCGGTAAATAAAACAGTTGCTTATGGAACTGTTGAAACGAACCTTACCGGAAGCAATCAATGCTGGATAACCCAAAACCTTGGTTCTGATCATCAGGCTGTTTCTGCCACCGATGCCACCGAAGAATCTGCAGGCTGGTACTGGCAGTTTAACCACAAACAGGGGTATAAGCACGATGGTACAACACGGACACCCAATACAGCCTGGATTTCATCAATCGATGAAAACAGCGACTGGCTGACTGCTAATGATCCATGTGCCTTATTATTAGGCGCCGGCTGGCGACTCCCTACCAGCACCGAATGGACGAATGCCGATGCAAACGGTGGTTGGAACAACTATAATCAAACCTACGCAAGCTTGCTGAAGTTGCATGCAGCCGGCTACCTCGACTACTACGATGGTAGGCTTCTCAACAGAGGTTCCGGCGGCTACGACTGGAGCAGTGCACAGGACAACAGCACCAACGGGTGGAACCTGAGCTACGGAAGTAGCGTCAGCGACATGTACGCCAGCAGTAAGGCGTTCGGCCTTAGTGGCCGTTGCCTGAAAGATACTAATCCACCTGTCTGGAGCTGTGGCCAGCCACTCCCGGTTACACATACTGCCGGTGATGTTGCCCCGGTAAATAAAGCTGTAAGCTATGGAACCGTCGAAACCAATCTTACCGGAAGCAATTTCTGCTGGATCACACAGAACCTTGGTTCCGATCATCAGGCTATTTCTGCCACCGATGCCACAGAACAATCAGCTGGCTGGTACTGGCAGTTTAACCGCAAGCAGGGATTTAAGCACGACGGAACAAACCGTACTCCGAATACAACCTGGATAACTTCGATCAACGAAAACAGCGACTGGTTAGCAATTAATGATCCATGTTCTTTACTGTTAGGCGCCGGCTGGCGTCTTCCCACCAGCGCGGAATGGACGAATGCCGATGCCAATGGGGGTTGGATGAATTATAATGATACCTATGCCAGCGTATTGAAGTTACATGCTGCAGGGTATCTCGGATACAGCAATGGTTCACGTAGCGGAGCGGGTTCTTATGGCCTTTGCTGGAGCAGTGCACAGCATAGTACTACCTTTGGGTGGGACCTGCACTTCACTAACATCAGCATCAGTAATACCTCCGATAAGGCGAATGGCTTTAGCTCCCGTTGCTTGAAAGATACCCCTCCACCTGTATGGAGTTGCGGTCAGCCTCTTCCGGTAACTCACACTGCCGGTGATGTTGCCCCGGTAAATAAAGCTGTAAGCTATGGAACCGTCGAAACCAATCTTACCGGAAGCAATTTCTGCTGGATCACACAGAATCTGGGTTCCGATCATCAAGCTGTTTCTGCAACCGATGCCACCGAAGAATCTGCGGGCTGGTACTGGCAATTTAACCGCAAGCAGGGGTATAAGCACGATGGTACAACGCGCACGCCAAATGCAAGCTGGATAACTTCAATCAGTGAGGACATTGACTGGCAGATATGGGATGATCCATGTGCTTTATCGTTAGGCAGCGACTGGCGTTTGCCCACCAATAGCGAGTGGAACAATGCGGATGACAGCGGGGGCTGGAACAACTCCGATCAAGCCTACGCAAGCGTGCTGAAATTACATACTGCCGGATACCTCAATCACAGCAATGGTGTGCTCCTCAGCAGAGGTTCCACAGGTTTGTTATGGAGCAGTTCGTATATCAACAATAATTATGCATGGAGCCTGGGCATCAACAGTACCGGCAGTGCTACGTACAGCAACACTAAGCACTATGGCTTTAGTGTTCGTTGCATGAAAGACATGAATCCTCCTGCATGGAGTTGCGGTCAGCCTCTTCCGGTAACACACACTGCCGGAGATATTTCTCCGGTAAATAAAACAGTTGCTTATGGAACTGTAGAAACGGTACTTACAGGAAGCAATAAATGCTGGATAACCCAAAACCTTGGTTCTGATCATATGGCTGTTTCTGCCACCGATGCCACCGAAGAATCTGCAGGCTGGTACTGGCAGTTTAACCGCAAGCAGGGGTATAAGCACGATGGTACAACCCGCACACCCAACACAGTCTGGATTTCATCAATCGATGAAAACAGCGACTGGCTGACAGCTAACGATCCTTGTACTTTATTGCTTGGCGCCGGCTGGCGACTTCCTACCAGTGCCGAATGGTGGAATGTCAATGCAAACGGTGGTTGGCCCAACTTTGATCAAACCTACGCAAGCGCGCTTAAATTGCATGCAGCCGGCTTCCTTAACGCCAGCCATGGTTGGCTCTACAACAGAGGTTCCGAAGGCGGCGGCTACGACTGGAGCAGTACACAGGAAAGCAGCACCAACGGGTGGAACCTGAGCTACGGCAGTGGCGTCAGCAGCATGTACGCCAGCAGTAAGGCATACGGCTTTAGCTCCCGTTGCCTGAAAGATACCCCTCCACCTGTATGGAGTTGCGGCCAGCCTCTTTCGGTAACGCACACTGCCGGCGATATTTCTCCTGTAAATAAAACAGTTGCTTATGGAACTGTAGAAACGAACCTTACCGGTAGCAATAAATGTTGGATCACCCAAAATCTTGGCGCCGATCACCAGGCAGTTTCTGCCACCGATGCCACAGAACAATCTGCAGGCTGGTACTGGCAGTTTGACCGAAAGCAGGGATTTAAGCACGATGGAACAACCCGTACACCAAACACAACCTGGATTTATACTTATGGCATAAGTGAATATGAAGACTGGCTGCCGGCAAACGATCCCTGTACTTTATTGTTAGGCAACGGCTGGAGGTTGCCAACCCATGGGGAGTGGAATAGTGCCAATGTTAACGGGGGCTGGAACGGCTTCAATCAAGCCTATGCAAGTGTGCTGAAACTGCATGCGGCAGGATACCTCGACTACCACAATGGTTCGCTACTCAACAGTGGTTCGCTAGGCTTTTATTTTAGCAGTTCGCAGGTCAGCCCCGATTACGGCTGGAGCCTTCTGATAGGCAATAGTGGCAGTAATATGTACAGCAACAGTAAGTATTACGGCTTTAGCAGCCGCTGCCTGAAAGATACCCCTCCACCTGTTTGGAGTTGTGGCGATCCTCTGCTTGATACCCGAGACAATCAAACTTACAACACCGTGCAGATTGATACCCAATGCTGGATGGCAGAGAACCTGAACATTGGCTCGATGACACAAGGTGGTACTGCAATGACTAACAACAGCATTACTGAAAAGTATTGTTATCAAAACAATACTACCAATTGTGATACCTACGGCGGACTATACCAGTGGTATGAAATGATGCAATATGCCACTATTCCGGGAGTGCAAGGCATTTGCCCGGCAGGCTGGCATTTACCGGCCGATGCAGAGTGGACAACATTAACTACCTTTTTAGGTGGCGAAAGCATTGCTGGTGGTAAAATGAAAACTACGGGTACCATTGAAGCCGGCACGGGTTTGTGGCATGATCCGAACACCGGGGCCACCAATTCAAGCGGTTTGTCTGCTCTTCCCGGCGGCATGATGATTCATGACGGTAGTTCCACCAGTATGGGTAACTATGCCAACTTCTGGTCTTCAACCGAATATTATCCTGATTATGCTAAGTACCGGCTCTTGTACCATAGTCACGCCATTGTTGACAATTACGGTGGTTACGAGGGTTATGGTTTAAGTGTCCGTTGCGTTAAGGGCGAATATATTAACCTTCCTCCTTTTCAACCTGCAAGTCCTATTCCCCAAGACAACACACACAATCATTCGGCGAACACAATACTTTCCTGGACATGCACCGACCCGGAAAATGACCCATTGAATTATGATATATATTTTGGAAAAAATTATTTCCCGGTTCTTGTTGCTTCCGGGCAAACAGCAACGAGCTACAACCCTGGCATACTTGAAAACAACACTGTCTATTCCTGGATGATTGTTGCACATGATAACCATAGCAATACAACCGAAGGGCTGTATTGGAGTTTTACAACAGCTCCTTCATGGCAGTGTGGCGCACCAATAACTGATGCACGGGACAACCAAACTTACTCCACTGTTCAGATTGATACCCAATGCTGGATGGCAGAGAACCTGAACTTCGGCACGATGATACCAGGCGCCAGTGAAATGGCAAACAACAGCCTTATTGAAAAATACTGTTATGATGACAACATAGCCAACTGCGATGTTTATGGAGGACTATATCAATGGAATGAAATGATGGGGTACAGCACAACACCCGGAGTGCAAGGCATTTGCCCGGCAGGCTGGCATGTACCAACGCAAGATGAATGGTATGGGCTTACTGATTATTTGGGAGGTGAGCCTGTTGCCGGAGGTAAAATGAAGGCGACAGGTACTATTGAAGCAGGCATGGGTTTGTGGCTTGCTCCGAACACTGGGGCCATAAATACAAGCGGGTTTACTGCGATACCAGGTGGTTATCGCCTATATGGTGGTATTTTCGAAAGTCCGGGCTATCACTCCTTCTTTTGGTCATCTACTGAATATGATGTAGATTATGCGAGAGACCGGGGCTTGTACTATAATGTAGCCAGTGTTATCAGTGGAACCTTACAGCACAAGGTCGCCGGATTTAGTGTTCGTTGCCTGAGGGATTAAGTGCGTTCAATAGCTCACTAAACGACTGGGAACGCATAATCTTATCCGCACCGGTTTAGCTTTGCTGAACTCAATCGTTCGCTTGTAACCGGAGCGTAAAGAATAAAGATTGTTTGTAATATTGATGTTCGTTGATGGAAACATGCTCTCTAAAAGATGGAATTACTATATTTACAAGCACAAAACAATAAAATGAAAAGGCATTTCACTTACAAAGGGTTTAAAATCATTATTGCCGTTTTTCTATGGTTTGTATTGGCATTGCAGGTACTGGCGCAAAACCGGGATGTTAGCATCACCATCCACCTCCGCGGTGTTTTGGAAAGCAAAATAAGCCTGATGGGCTTATCGGGCACAAAAGCTTTTAAAACAATTGTGGAAGTGCAAGGCATAAAGAATGGGGAAACTGCAATACTAAAAGTTCCAAAAGAAAACCTGCCCGGGGAGTTTGTGCTGCGCTTCGATTACAAAGAGAAAAAGGAAAGCACGCCTTACCCTTCGGAGAAAAACATCATCATAAACGACCAGGACCTGGAACTCTGGGCGAGCCCCATGCAGGTCAACAATCCCGACAGCACCTGGTTGCAGAAAGGGGAGAAGGAAAATGCAGCATTCGTGATGTTCATGAAGGAAAATGGACGGCAAAAAGAAAAACTTGGCTTGTTGCAGCAATTCCTCGCGAACTACGATGATACAAAATCAAAATTCTATCTGCAGGGCATTGAAGAATATGAAATACGGAGGCTGGCTTACAACCAATGGCTGAATGCCCGCGTAAAAGATGACCGGAAATTATTCGTGAGCAGTCTCTACAGGTTCCAGTTTGTCCCCGAAGTGCCCTGGGTAGGAACCGAAAAGGAAAGGGCATTCAGTGTGATCAGCCACTATTTTGATGGAATTGATTTTAACGACGCGGTCATCACCAAAACATCGCAGATGAATGAGTGGATGAACAGCTATGTGAACCTGCACATGCAGATGGCCACCACCACTGCCCTGCGCGATTCGCTTGTTGCCTCAGCTGCCCGCACTGCCGTTGAAAAAGCCAAGCTTGGGAACCCAATAGTTTATGGCTGGATGGTGGATTATTTTTTTCGGGGTTTTGAGAGCAACAATCTGCCAACAGGAATGAAGGTGCTGCAACCTTACCTTGACGACCCCAATTGCCTTACTTCGAAAAGAATGGAGATAGAGCGCAGGATAAAAGGCATGGAAAAATTGGTGAAAGGAATCAAGGCACCTAACATTGAGCTAAAGGAAACTAATGGAACCCTTTTCAAACTATATGATTTTAATCCGGCTTCTCCCTATATCCTGCTTATTTTCTGGTCAGCTGATTGCAGCCACTGTGTGGAAACTGTTAACGCAATATTCCCCTGGCTTCAGCAAGTTGAGAATAAACAGAAACTACCTGTTGTGGCAATAAGCCTTGATGAAACAGAGACAGAAATTAAGGTCTGGGAGCAGAAAATTTTGCAGCTCGTAGGTTGGAAACACCTTCGGGCAGCGGATGGTGTGCGAAGCAAAGTAGCCAATGATTATTTTATCCTGGCCACTCCTGTTATGATTGTGCTTGATACAAAAACGAAGGAGATTGTAGCAATGCCGGGTAACCTGAATGAATTAATGACGGTGAAAAAGTAAATTCAGGATCATTATCTCAGTTGTTAAGGATTGAAATGATTTGTTGTTGAAAGTTATCATAACTAATAGCGAAAATGCATTAGGATATATGCATATAAAAGAACATTTTAACTTACCTCTGCGAAAACAAGTGTTAAAAATACTAAACTAAGAATATTATGAAAGATCTCGATACAGTAGTGATAAAAAGAATTTCCAAGATAGGGTTATGTTGGGTAGCTACACTTTGCCTTTTATTGAGTACGATAGTGCCGGCAAAAGCCGGGATTGTTGTAACAAGCGGTTCGACTCTGCGGGTATCTGCAGGTACTACCCTGGTTAATTCCGGGGCAATAACGCTTAAAAGCGGAGGTGCAATTACAAATCTCGGGACAATTAATGTTTCAGGTAATCTTGATAATCAAAATGCTTCATTAACAGATCTGGGCAGCGGCACCTTCCTGTTTAACGGGGCGTCGCTTCAGAATGTCAACGGGCAGAATACCTTTGGAAATATAACTATTAACAATGCAGCCAGTATTACACTTAACGGAAATACAAATGTTAATGGAACCTTAACCTTTACAGAAGGACTTATAATGATTGGGGCGAATAACTTGCTCCTTGGACCTTCTGCATCGGTATCGGGATCTCCATCATCAATGGCCATGGTTGTGGCAACTGGTAGCGGTGAGTTCCGCAAATCATTTGCTTCTGCCGGTAGTTTTACATTTCCGGTTGGTGATAATACAGGTGCAGCAGAATATTCCCCTGTAGCAATTGTATTTACCGGTGGAAGTTTTGGCAGTGATAATTACGCTGGTGTTAGCCTTGCGAATGCGGCATATCCTACTTCTACCGGAAATTACCTGAATCGTTATTGGGCAATTTCTCAAAGCGGTATTGCAGGATTTACCTGCGATGCTATATTTCAATATCAGGTAGCTGATGTCATTGGATCTGAAAGTCAACTATTTTTAGAAAGGGTTTTACCTGAGCCTCCTGTATATCTCAATGCTGCCAATACAAGTCTCCACCAGTTAACAGCAACCGATTTAACAGGCTTCGGTACTTTTACAGGAGCACAGTTCCTTGCAATAAAAACACTCAACCTTACTTTGTTTCTTGAGAGTCTTTATGACGGTGGCAGTATAATGCGCAAAGCTCAGAATGCTTCCGGTCATCAATATGCAGGTACAATTGCGGATCAGGTTAGCATAGAATTCCACAACACAACTATTCCATATACTCTTGCCGGAGGCCCTTACATTGTTAATGTTAATACGGATGGAACCGCAACTTTTACGGTTCCCTCTTCCCTTAGCTCGAATTATTACATAGTTGCAATGCACCGTAACAGTATCGAAACCTGGACAGGTGTGCCGCTTTCATTCAGCGGATCGACAGTCGATTACAACTTTACCACTTCTGCCAGCCAGGCTTTCGGTAGTAACCTTAAACTGATCTCAGGCAAGTATGTGATTTACGGAGGGGATGTGAACCAGGATGGCGTTGTGGATGCGGGTGACATGATCCCGCTGGATAATGATGCTGCTAACTTTGCAAATGGCTATTTATCAACAGATACTAATGGAGATGGCTCTGTTAATTCAAATGATCAAACAATTCTGCAAAATAACAGTACATTGTTTATAGGTAAAATAATTCCTCAGTAATCTTTCATTAAGAATGAATTCCTTTTTGCCAGGGCAGAGGGATGAATTTTTTTATTAAAATACCGATGACTGACCAATTACAACTACATCATAGCAAAAAATTATTTTGATGTGCCGGATTACCTCATTGGCATTAATCTATCTGCTTATATTTAAACCCATTTGGCAGCTAACCGGAAAGTGATGATTGTTGTTCAATAAAAAAGTAGTCGTGGAGTTCAGATTTGTGTAATACAGATTGCTTCCAATTCGGATACCGGATAAAGCGCCACGCTGATAATATGACTTTGTTCAAATTTTATATCGTCCTATTCCTAGCACCACTGCTCCAGAAAATAGGAAATTTGTAACTTGGTCATAGCTTGGTACGGCAACCATTCTAAACCAATTTCCTAGTCATTCTTATTCCTAATGTTTTTGATATCAATTGTTTGTAAATCCTTACCACTTTTTGTGCCTTCTTTTCCTGGTTTTCATCAAACACATTTATGCGCTTTTCGGTAACCAAGCGGTTGTAAAATTATCCATATAGAGGGAATACCATGGGATCGTCGGTGAAGGGGAGTTCAAACATGGATTGATCGTGATTGGTAGCTTTAGCGATAAGTATTTTCTGTACAAGGTTCAGATGATTGGTAGTCAGTCAGTTCAAGTAACCTACATTCAATATGGCCCTTTGGCACACTTTATTGTCAAAAATGCGGTAGTTCTTCATCAACAGGTAATAACCCCGAATAGATTTTCGTTTCAATATTGGTGCGCTTGGATACTTTGAAATGCAAGGCTGAAAAGTAAACACCTAATTCGCTGATTGTCAATACTCCCTTGAGGACTACAAATCATTTTGGAAAAATCTTGGCATTGAATATCAGTCTCTTGTAAAATCCAATGACCTAAACTGACCCTTTTTAACTAAAAAAGGCTGTTTTAGGCTGTTTTTTAGTAATTTTTAGTTGGGTGGCTGCAAGTTGGGTTATGTAGAACAGGCATAAAAAAACCGCCTAAAGTTAACTCCGGCGGTTTTTGTCTGATATCAAATACACTTACATTATCTCCAACAACTCCACCTCAAATATTAAAGCAGCATTTGGCCCTATTGATTTGCCGGCGCCCTGGCTACCATAAGCAAGGTTTGAAGGGATAAAGAATTTATATTTTGCACCTTTCGACATAAGTTGTAAGCCTTCGACCCAACCTGAGATTACTTGCGTAACTCCAAAAGTTGCAGGCTCGCCACGGCTAACCGAACTATCGAAAACAGTTCCATCAATCAAAGTTCCGGTATAATGTACTTTCACCTGGTTTTTTGCAGTGGCCTTTACACCTGCTCCTTCGGCAATAACTGAATACTGAAGTCCACTTGGGGTTTCGATTACGCCGGGTTTGTTTTTGTTTTCGGCCAGGAACGCTTTTCCGGCTTCGCTGTTGTTGCCTTCTGCTTTTTGCTTCATGCCTTCAAAAAAATCGCCTAATATTTTGTTAACCTCATCGGGCGACATGGTGATTTCCTCATTATTCAAAATAGCATTAAGCCCTTTTGTAAAATGCTCGATATCAAGTGCGTCAACACCCGAATTTTTTAAGTTGCTGGCAATGCTCAAGCCTAATGCGTAGCTGATGTCTTTCATAAAATGATTTTTTGTTTAAGCCTGCGAAGGTAAAACTTTTATGGTTTGCCGGACATGAATTTTCAATGTAAGTAGAACATGCCGGGAAACTTGAGCAACTTTTGCCGATAAATTTTTTTTGGCTACCTTTGCGCCATGGCACAGAACGAAGAAATTTTCAAAAAAATTATATCCCATGCCAAAGAGTATGGGTTTGTATTCCCCTCAAGCGAAATATACGATGGCCTTAGCGCAGTGTATGATTATGGCCAGAACGGGGTTGAACTAAAAAATAACATCCGGCAGTACTGGTGGAAATCAATGGTGCAACACCATGAAAATATTGTTGGCCTGGATTCGGCAATATTTATGCACCCTACCATCTGGAAAGCATCCGGACACGTTGATGCATTCAGTGATCCGCTTATTGATAACCGCGATTCGAAAAAACGCTACCGTGCCGATGTGCTTATCGAAGACCAATTGGCAAAATGGCAGGATAAAATTGATAAGGAAGTTGAAAAAGCAGCCAAACGTTTTGGCGACACTTTCGACAAGGATCAGTTTGTGGCTACAAATGCACGGGTGTTAGAATATAAGGAAAAGATTGACACTGCAAGCCGCCGATTTTATGGGGCCATGGAGCGCAACGACTTGGCAGATGTAAAGAAACTAATAGAAGAACTCGAAATAGTTTGCCCTGTTTCGGGTAGCCGCAACTGGACCGATGTACGCCAGTTCAACCTGATGTTCAGCACTTCAATGGGTTCGGTGAGCGAAGATGCCAATGTTATTTACCTTCGTCCGGAAACCGCCCAGGGCATTTTTGTAAATTACCTGAACGTACAAAAAACCGGCAGGATGAAAATCCCTTTCGGGATTGCACAAACAGGAAAAGCTTTCCGCAACGAAATTGTTGCCAGGCAATTTATTTTCCGTATGCGTGAATTCGAGCAAATGGAAATGCAGTTTTTCGTCCGCCCCGGTACCGAACTCGAATGGTTCGAGAAATGGAAAGAAACCCGTTTGAACTGGCATCTTTCATTAGGAATTCCTGCTTCAAAATACCGTTTCCACAAACACGAAAAACTGGCACATTACGCCAATGCTGCCGCCGATATTGAATTTGAATTCCCGATTGGGTTTAAAGAACTTGAAGGGATACATTCACGCACCGACTTCGATTTAAAGGCACACCAGGAGTATTCGGGTAAAAAAATCCAGTATTTCGATCCTGAGCTTAACGAAAATTATGTTCCGTATGTTATAGAAACCTCGATTGGACTCGATCGTACATTCCTGGCAATGCTTAGTTTTGCTTATACCGAAGAAAAACTCGAAGACGGTTCAGAACGTGTGGTGTTGCGCTTGCCGGCAGTTTTAGCCCCGTTTAAATGTGCCATACTTCCTTTGGTCGCAAAAGATGGGCTTCCTGAAAAAGCCCGTGAAATCATGGATGTGCTCAAGTACGATTTTATGTGCCAGTACGAAGAGAAAGATTCAATTGGCAAACGCTACCGCCGCCACGATGCTATTGGAACCCCTTATTGCATCACTGTTGACCACCAAACCCTTGAGGACAACACGGTAACCATCCGCGACCGCGATACAATGAAACAAGATCGTATCCCAATTGAAAAAATTGCCGAACTTGTAAGGATAAAGGTTAAAGGGAATTAGTTTCCCCCCTTTGGCTATCAAGGATTTTTAAACTGTCCAATGTTGACTTTAACATTCCCCTATTTAGTCATATTTGACTTCAAGAAACTGGAATGAAGGATCAACATTTTGGTTTATAGTGGTTTCGGTTCAGGTTTATTTAACGCTGAAAGCGAAGCAATCCCACTTATCCCACCCAGGTTCATTGTATCGAGTGCAGAGCTTGGTACAATTATCATCGAACCTATTTTTAAACCTTCACCAATGAGGTTCATAGCCCTCAGTTGAAGTGCTACCGGGTTGCTCATGTAGGATTCGCTTGCTTTCGCGAACTTTTCTGCAATTTCGGTTTCGGCTGTTCCCAGAATAACCCTTGCTTTGCGCTCCCTTTCGGCCTGTGCCTGTTTGCTCATGGCATCCGACAAACCCTGCGGAATGGTGATATCTTTTATACCCACAGTCTGACAAGTAATTCCCCAGGGATTCGTGTTTTCATCCAACAATTTTTGTAAGTCTTCAGCTATTTTTACCCTTTCCTGCAATAAATCGGCTAATTCGTGGCGACCGATAATATCCCTCAAGCCGGTTTGGGCAATATATTGAACAGCGGTCATGTAATCGGCCACTTCGAGTGCTGCTTTTTCAACATCCCATACAGTCCAGTACAAGGTGGCAACCACATTCACAGGCACTGTGTCTTTTGTTAAAGTTTGATCTGCCTTAAAATCAGTTACCCTGACCCTTTGATCAATATAATCAATTACATTGTCTATAATCGGAACAATAAAAAATATACCCGGGCCTTTCAATCCAATATATTTCCCCATCCGCAACAGTACCGCCTTTTCCCATTGGTCAGCAATTTTTATTGAACTGCTAATAAGGATTGTTAGAATTAGGAGAACAACAAAGAGTTTAATGTCAAGATAATTGACATAGAGCAGAACTGCCAACAACGCAGACACGACTACCAAAACAGTAATCGAAATTGAATTAAATAGATTCTTGGTTTTCATAATTATTTGTTGTTAAGGTTATTATTTTGCAATCCTTCAATCACATCTTCTTTCGAAAATCCATACGTATAGGCAACAGTTAGGAATTCTTTGCAGATGTCCTGCATTTTTTTTTGTTTTTCTTCTTCGCTTAGCACAATTCCATTTGCATTGATAAATGTTCCGGATCCTTGCTGAGTATCAAGGATACGCAGGATTTCGAGTTCTTTATAGGCTTTGGCTATGGTATTCAGGTTTACCTTAAGTTCTACTGCTAATGCCCGAACTGTTGGAAGCTGTTCCCCGGTTTTTAAGTTACCGGAAGCAATCCCAAATTTTATCTGGTCAATAATCTGCCTGTAGAATGGTGTTCCGCCGCTCGGGTCAAGTATGAAGTTAATCATTGTAGTAGTGGTATATTGTATTAGTATAATAGTACAAAGGTACAACATAATTTTAAAATCCAATCAAAAACCGAAAAAATATTTTTCTAAAAAATTAGTGCCGCAATTTTGCAAAAAGAATAATCAAACAAATAGTTTTTGTCAGTAATAGAAATATTTCAAAATATGTTCATCGCCATTAATCCTATACCATTTTTTTTATTGATTTCATCAACACTCTTAACTTTTCCCTTTGACCTTTTCCCTTTGACCTTTGACTTTTGACTTTTTCCCTTTGACCTTTTCCTTTTGCCCTTTCCTTTTTCCGGTTTATCCAGTTACGGAAGAATTGCAAATCACCATACAAATGGAATAACCCTTTTTGTTTGCTGCATATAAGCTTTATACCCAGGATGATGCCCGCATAACAACTTTTCCTCAAACAGCATTTTTATCACCAAACCAATAACAAGTATTATACTGATTGTCAATTTAATATAATCGAACTGAACCCAAAGTATGGCAGCCGCAAAAATAAATATTGAAGTGTACATAGGATGGCGGATAACCTTATAAGGCCCTTTTGTTATTAGTTTTCCCTCTTCGACCGGGTATGGCACAACGTTAAAATTGCCCACCTTCATAACAAACATGGCCCAAAATGCCAGGAAACCGGAAATGCCTAATAATAAAAATGTCCACCACGGCAATAAATGCCATTTAGTAAAAGCGGCCAACAAAAAAAGGCAGCCAAATTGCACAACAACAAGTATTTTTCCTTTCATTGGTCTTCGGATAAGGGCATGATTAAATTTTGTTTTTCCGATTCTATTTTTTTCTGCTCTGTAAGGTGCAACTCGATATCGATCAAAATTGAAGGAATTCCAGCAATTGAATTTTGGTCAAGATTAGCTGCTATTTGAACCGCAGAGATGGATTTGACATGTAAAACGAGTTGGGCTATTTTATGGCTGGGAATGGCACCCAAGGCAATGAGGAAATAATTAAACTGCTTGTGGGAAGGCAACAAAATTGTACCGGCATTGCTGTTACCCAACAAACAGAAATCACTTCGGTAGTCATCGTTCTGACAATGGAAAAACTTAAAATCCACCAGCTTTTTCGTTTTCTCGAAATATACCGGTAAATCAGCTTTACGGACTAAATTAAGCGAAGTTTTTTGGTTAATAAAATGTGCCATTTGAATTATCGACATATTGGTTACTATGCCAATAAAGGCATCTGCCGGTTCTGCGGCTGTGTCGAGGCGTTGTGGGCGAGGCATTTTTAAGGGATTGACAAGATGTAAAAAAATGAAAACTAATTAGAAATACACTCTTGAAACTACTTGCAAAGATAGGAAGGATTGAACTTCCTATTCTTGCATTTTATTGTAAATTTACCATTAACTTTCACCAACCCCAAAACAGGTTATTTACTATTCTCTTGTGAAATGAAAACAATATATGCAGCCACATTTGTTTTGTTTTTTTATAATGTAGCAGTAGCTGCAAAGCAAGATACTTTAACAATATCGCGAAACCTGAGAATTGCAGAAAGCCTTATTTCAAACAATCCAGACTCGGCTTTGTCTATTACCAGCAAAGCGTACGCAGACGCATTAGGCATCGAAAACGATACTTTAATTGTAAAATCCCTTAAAATTACCGGGCACATTTATCTTGTTTCAGGTAATAATAAGTTAGCAATAGATTACTATTTTAAAGCCCTAAATAAGATTGATGATTCCTATATCAAATTCGCACCACAGTCATTGTCCAACATAAAAGTATATTTATACAGTTCAATAGCAGTGTGTTATTTTTACCTTAACCTTGTACCTTATGCCACCGAATTTATGAATAAGTCGTTTCGCGAGATAGATTTAGCTAACAAAAAAAAGGCTGGTACTATTTCTGAAAAGTCAATCCTCAAACTACTTTATAATATTGGTTCAATGCAGCTTGAAGCCAAAAAATCCGACAGTGCAATGGTTTACATGAAAAAGGTATTGGCCTTGAGTAAAAAAAGTAACGACAGCACCATTATGGCAGCCACACTGGCTAATATTGGAATCATATTCCTCGATAAAAAGATGTATGAAAATGCATATCAATATTTAATGCAATCATATGTTATCAGGAGTAAAATGGGTGATAATTATGGTATTGCAAGCGCATGCAATAATCTGGCCAAATACTATAACGAAAAAGGTGATTATGCCACTTCTATATCCTACTTTAACCAATCCTTGGATGCAAGCCACAAATCGAACTCGGCGCGTTCGTACAAGATAGCAATTAAAGGCTTGGTAAACGCATATACGCAATTGAAAAATTTAACGAAACTTGTCGAGAACCAAAAAATACTAGATTCGCTAAATTCTACTGTATTTAATTCCGAAATCGCTAGGGAAGTAACCAGTTTTGCCCAACAATATGAATTCGATCTTAAATTCAAACTGGCTGATCTTGAACATAAAAAAGACATTAAAGCACAACACACTAAAGTATTGATCTTTATTTTACTATCAGCATTCTTCCTCATGTTAAGTATTATCGTTTTACTTTTATTTAAAAACCAACGCAACAAAACCCGTAATGAACAGCTCAAGCTTGCACAAATGGATCTGGAAAGTAAAAACCTGAAACTTGAAAAAGAGCGTTTGCAGCTTAACCTCGATTATAAAAACAGGGAACTCACAACAAATGTAATGTACCTGATGCAAAAAAATGAACTGGTTAATAATGTTGTAAAAAGATTAAAGGAAGTAAAGAATGTGCTTCCTGAAAATACGAAAGCTGGCTTCAGATTTATTATGAATGATCTGCAGCAGAGTGCCGATTCAACCGGGTGGAAAGAATTTGAACTCAGGTTTCAGGAAGTACACCAGGAGTTTTACGCTAACCTTCTCGAAAAATATCCTAATCTGACCCCTAACGAGAAAAAGCTAGCTTCATTTCTACGCATGAATATGACCTCTAAGGATATTTCAGCCATAACCACACAATCAGTCGAAAGCATTAAAATTGCCCGTACAAGGCTCCGTAAAAAACTGGGATTGCCGCAGGATGCCAATCTGATAACTTTTCTTGAGAGAATTTAAGATAGTAAGCGGGTAAGTCACCCATTATTGTGAAGCAAATCGCATTGTAGCATATTGATAATGTGACCAATATGCAATTGTTAACCTTTTGTACCCATTGAAAATTATATATTTCAAATCGTGTCCAGTACTTTTGACCCCGTTAACACTGGAATGAAAATGGAAAAACAAATTACGGAATCAGATCCTGATTTAAAATCGCTTGAAATATTCTCAATATCATTGGAGAACAGAAACCGGGCACTTCAAAAAATCCTGCTAAAACTCCAGCAAAACTCTGAAATATATTCCGGGCTCAAAAATGCAGATACACTAAAAAATACAGAAACAAATTCTGACATTCATAATTCGTAAACTAAAAAATTAAAAACAAACCAAGTATGAAAAACACACTACTTTGCATTTTATTACTGATAAGCGTTTTTGTTAATGCGCAGGCTCCGGCTATTCCCGACAGCACTTTTAACGGAACGGGCCGGAAAATTTTTTCAATTCAGAATTATACACTTAGTTTTGGCGACAATGTAGCTGTACAGCCTGATGGAAAAATAATTATGACCGGTGCAGCCATGTCTTTAGGAGGAGAGGCAAATCTGGCCGTGGTTCGAATGAATACAGATGGTAGTTATGATAATACTTTCGGAACTTCAGGAACTTCAATTGTCGACCTCGGTGTGTTGGACGCTCAGGGGGGATTCGAACCTGAGATTTATATTCAGGCTGATGGTAAAATTGTTATTTGTGGATATACAATGGAAGTTCCAATGGAAAATGAAATGCTGGTATGCAGACTCTTACCAAATGGTTCGCTTGATGCAGGCTTTGGAACCGGAGGAAAAACCTGGGTAAGTGTATTGGATCCAACTATGCCTCATAACGCTTATGCTGTTACTGGTGATGCAGCAGGGAATATCTATGCCTGTGGTTCTGTCCGCACGGGCGGTTTGCCTTTCAACCAGTCAGCTATAGTAATTAAACTCACCCCAAGCGGCCAGCTTGATCCTACATTTTCGGAGGATGGTAAAATAGCCTTAACTCCTTCAACCTTAAATAATTGGGCGTTTGGCATTGCAGTTCAGGCAGATGGGAAAGTTATAGTTGGTGGCTATTCAGGTTTACCTGCCGATTTTATGGCCCTAAGGCTGCTTCCTGATGGGACTTACGACCCAACTTTTGGCACCAACGGTATAACAAAGGTTGATATTGCCGGCACAAATACAGCAGATGAATGTAAAGGGATGACAATAGCTCCTGATGGAAAAATACTTCTTGCCGGGCACACTTATTACGAAGCTACAACTGGTTACGCAGCTGCTATGGTGAGGCTTACAGCTGATGGCATGCCCGACAATACTTTTGGTAACAACGGAAAGTTCGTTTATCCCGTTGCAAATACTATGTACGATATTGAAAATATGTACAATGTTGTAGCGCAGCCTAATGGCAAATACCTTTTGAGCGGTGATGCAATGAAGAACGGCAATACAGATTTTGCTGTACTTAGCATTAAACCTGATGGCACGCTAGATCAGAGTTTTAATCAAACGGGTGTTCTTACTATTGATGTAACAGGTACCGGAAAGGCGGATTTGGGCTATGGTCTGGCATTGCAGGCTGATGGAAAAATATTAGTGTCGGGTAATACCCAGATATCTGAATATTCAAACCAAACATACTCAATTATGAGGATATTAAACAGTGAGCTCATGGCTGCGTTTTCAGCCGCTCCTACTCTTGCATGCATAGGACAACAAGTACAATATACAAATGGATCTATAGGCAATAACCTTTCTTATAACTGGTATTTTGAAGGGGGAACACCTGTTACATCTACCATGCAAAACCCTCTCATAACCTACAACTTGCCAGGTATTTTCGATACAAGACTTGTCGTTTCTAATCCTAATACGGCAGATACACTTGTAAAAAACAATCTGGTCGAAATACGTAATTTACCAGTTGCCCCATCTGTTCCAACCGGGCTCACCCTGGTGTGTGGCACACAGAGTCTTCAATATGAAACACAGGCAGTTGATTTTGCTTCATCCTATACCTGGGTTGTCACTCCTGCTGCTGCCGGAACTCTGTCCGGAAACAACACAACGGTAACATTTACTTCTTCACTTGGTTACACGGGACCATACACTGTTAAAGTTCAGGCTACCGGACTGTGTGGTAGTAGCCCATGGTCACCTGAACTATCCTGTCACTTATATGCTATGCCGGCAGTATTCTCAATGTTGGGGGGTGGGAATTATTGTCAGGGAACCAATGGTGTAACAATTTCACTTTCAGGTTCTGAAACCGGTGTAAATTATGAACTTTACCATAACGGAATCTCCACAGGTCAAATTCAGGCCGGAACAGGCAATCCGGTATCCTGGCCTCCGGTAACATTGGATGGAAACTACACTTCAATGGCGTTCAGTGATTTTTGTTCTGATCAAATGACCGGACAATCCGTTGTAACGATGATTTCGATTCCGGTTCAGCCTGATATTCCTATTGGCGCTATTCAGGCTTGTAAAGGCTTGTCAGGCAATTATCATACTTACAATGTACCTTCTGCTGCTTCGTATAACTGGACTCTTGATCCTTCCAATGCTGGCGTACTTTTACCAAATGGTACCGAGGTAACAGTTAATTGGAGTTCAACCTATACAGGAGTTGCCCAACTGAAGGTAAATGCTGAAAATGAATGTGGAATAAGCCCGGCTTCCCCGGCTCTTTCAATTACGGTGTATGACGTTCCTGTGCCGGTAATAACCGGGCAGCAGGTTGTTTGCACAGGTTGGACAACCAGCTATGAAACAACAGCAAATGCAGGAAATAGTTATAACTGGACAGTTGCAGGTGGAACTATTGTTTCAGGTGCAGGCACCCCGCAGATCGAAGTTTTATGGAACGTTTCCGGAACGGGAACAATACAAGTGGATGAGATCAATACAGTAAATTGTACAGGTACATCTCAAGTTTATAATGTATTGGTTGATCCATGCGTAGGAATTGAAGAAAATCAAACAAATACAACATTAAACATTTATCCAAATCCTAGCTCATCAACCATAACCATTTCTCCGGTTCTTGAGTATCCATTACCAAGTATAATAATGGTGCTGGACATTACTGGTAGGAAAGTTTTGCAAACCGAAATTCCGGCAAACTCAGCCCCTAACTACGAAATGAATATTAGCGCGCTTTCAAAAGGAATATATTTGTTACACGTTATAAATGATGGAAAAACCGTAAAACAGATGAAACTTGTAAAAAAATAGCAATCAAACACTTTAACAAAAAAGGCCTGCCGTATTTAGGCAGGCCTTTTTTGTTTATTCTTAATATTGCAACCAACCCAACCATTGAAAACAGAATGAGTATTAGAAACAAATTAGCGGAGAATCCCCAATGCGTAAAATGCAAATAATTCGATGATTATACAAATGACGATTCAACAGTACAACTCATTGAATATCTATTATAAATGATACAGTTTATGATAAACCATGTTTAAGAACAAACTCACCCTAAGCATAATCAAGCTTAACGGTATTGGTTTGTCCAGCCACATAAATTGGGGTGCTGGCAACTTTTATAAGTAAGTCACCTTTTTTAATGCGTCCTTGGGCAATCAGTTGTTCGGTAATAGCTTTAAATGTTTTGCTGGTGGAACTAACTATTTTATCGAAATACATGCCTTTTATTCCCCAAACAAGGTTTAACTTGCATAATAAGAAATGGTTACCAGCAAAAATGAAAATTTCCTGTTTTGGCCGTTGGCTGCTTATCCGCTGTGCCGAATACCCTGTAATAGTCATTGCAATGATGGCATCGGCATTCGATTCTATTGCCAGGCTACAGGCTGCCGACAGCACTGAGTCGGAAATAATTCGCTTTTTGTCAGCGGGGTTGGCATAATGTGGCTTATTATAAAGTTCTTCGGTTTGCTCTACCTCCCAAATAATTTTCTGCATGGTTTCCACTACCTCTTCAGGGTATAAACCAACAGAAGTTTCACCGCTGAGCATAACAGCATCGGCGCCGTCCATAACCGAATTGGCAACATCGTTCACTTCGGCACGTGTAGGTCTAATGTTGTTTATCATGCCCTCCATCATTTGCGTTGCAACAATTATTGGTTTCGAAACCTGGTTGCATTTCCGGATAAGCTTTTTCTGCACCAAAGGAACTTGCTCCAAAGGAAGCTCAACACCCAAATCGCCACGGGCAACCATTACCGCATCAGCTTCGGCAATTATCCCATCCATGTTTTTAACAGCCTCAGGTTTTTCTATTTTAGCAATAATGCCCGGAATATTTTCTATAACACCTAAGTCGGTTATTGCTGATTTTAAATAAATTATATCTTCGGCCTTACGCACAAACGATAAAGCTATCCAGTTTAGTTTATGTTCGAGGATGAAGGCAAGGTCGCGTTTATCTTTTTCGGTAAGCGATGGTAGCGAGACAACTGTATTAGGCAGATTAACACCCTTTTTGCTTGATAATACACCACCGTGTATCACTTTTACTTTCACTTCATCAATGCCATTGGTTTCGATGACCCTGAAAAGCAGCTTCCCATCATCGAGCAGCAGATCCTCGCCTGATTTTACGTCACGAGCAAATTCGGGATAAGTAATAAAAAGCCGATCGGCAGTACATGCACACTCGTTAGTGGTAAAAACAAGTTCGTGCCCATCGGGCATCATTGCCTGGTTGTCGGCAAATGTGCCGATGCGGATTTTAGGTCCCTGCAAATCGCCCAACAAAGCCACATGGGTTCCCAATTCATCATTCAGCGATCGTACATGTTCAATCACCGACAAATGGTCGTTGTAAGCACCATGCGAAAAATTTAAACGAAATACATCTACACCGGCTTTAATGAGTTTCAGCAACATTTCGCGGCTTGCACATGCTGGCCCAACAGTGGCTACAATTTTTGTTCTCATACTAAAGTGTTAAAATTTATGGTTCCTTACTGAATCTTGTATTTCGATATAAAGGGTCCCAATTTCTGGAATTGCTTTTTTAAGCTCAAGTTTCAATTTCTCAATCATATCTTCGGCTTCGGAGCCTTTCATATCGTCGTTTATATCAACCGATATTAAAACCAGATAGCTGCTGTCACCCATAACCATGGTTTGCAGGCGATTGATGTGCTTTACATTTTTAAATTTGTGAATAATATTACGGATTACCTGCCGGCGTTCGCGAGGCATACTTTCGCCGACAATAAGGTTTTTAACCTCGGCAATAAGTAAAATGGAAACCGCCAGGAGCAGCAGCCCTACGGTAATACTTCCTACGGCATCGAACATGGGGTTGACCAACCATGCTAAAAGTGTTGATATTAGTACGATAACCATACCGGCCATGGCAGCCGAATCTTCAAGCACCACCACAACAAGGCTTACCTGGGTTGATGCCTTTATGGCTTTAAAAAATGGCAGTTTTGTGGTTTTGCGGAATTCGCTGAAAGCCACCTGGAACGATTTGGCTTCGATAAGTATAGAGCTGATCAGCACAGCAAAAATCCAGTAAACGTTTGTAAGTTCTTCAGGGTGAAATAGCTTATGGAACCCTTCGTAAATGCTGAACATTGCACCTACAAAAAACAATAGAACCGCTACCATCAACGACCAAAAAAACACTTCGTTGGCATAACCGAAACTGTGCATTTCGCTTGGCAGTTTTTTGGCTTTTTTATGCCCGATAAGTAAAAGTATCTGGTTAAAACTATCGGCTGTGGAATGTATTGATTCCGCTAACATGGCAGCACTTCCGGTGATGAAAGCCACTATATATTTGATAATGGCAATCAGTAAGTTGCCTGCCAATGCAAAAATAATTGCTTTGTTTGATCCGTGGGCGCTCATTCAGCAAAATTTGGATGTTAAATACGAAAAAAGGATTTCAGGATTGACCGATACAAATATTCGGCATATTTTTAAAGGCTTTTTAAAAGGTTCAGGGGAAGCCCTGAAAGCTTATTGCTTTCCGCTTTCAATTTGCAGCAAGGCTTTCATTGCGGCATCCTGCTCAGCACCTTTAATAGAGTAGTCGTGGCCTTTTCCCATCGAAACCTTATCAACAAGCACATCCACCTCATACTGCTTATTATAGCCCTGCCCAGCTTCGTTAACGGTTAAAAACTCAACAGTGCGTTTTTCGCGCTGCGACCATTCGATGATACGGCTTTTATAATTGGTATTGTTGTTTTCGATTTCGGTAAGGTCGAAATGTTGCTTGATAATTTTGTCAACAATTACCTTTCGTGTAAAATTGTAGCCTTTGTCGAGATAAATTGCCCCAATCAATGCCTCGAAAGCATCGCCTTTCATCGAACGATAAACATTGTTGGTTTCGGAACTTACTGTGATCAGGGAATCAATGCCCAATTTTTGGGAAAGCTTGTTCAACTGAACACGGCTTACAATGCGCGAACGCATTTCGGTCAAGAAGCCTTCATCTTTAAAAGGGAACATTTTGAAAAGGTGGTCGGCCACAATGGCGCTTAGTATGGCATCGCCCAAATATTCGAGCCGTTCGTTGCTCATACGGTTGCCATTGTTGAGTTCAATGGCTTGTGATTTGTGGCGGAGTGCCAGTTTATACAAAAAAATATTTCCGGGATAATACCCGAAAATATTTTTAAGTGCTACGAAAAGATGTTTGTCTTCAGAGAATGAAACCCTGATATGTTTAATGACGTGGAATGTCAAAATTATTGGTCAAATTTCTTAAAAATAAGTGTGGCGTTGTGGCCACCAAAACCAAAAGTATTGCTTAAAGCTGTGTTTACAGTGGTATGCAATGCTTTGTTGAACACATAAGTTAGGGATTGGTTCACCTCCGGATCGTCAGTAAAATGGTTGATTGTTGGAGGGATAATACTATTTTTAATAGCAAAAATGGATGCCATTGCTTCAACAACGCCAGCAGCACCTAACAAGTGCCCTGTCATTGATTTTGTTGAGTTCACATACACTTTTGAAGAATGCTCGCCAAACAATTTTGCAAGAGCGGCAGTTTCGGCTATATCCCCAAGTGGGGTCGATGTGCCATGTGTATTAACATGGTCAATGTCGTTTATCGTTAAACCTGCATCTTGAATAGCCGACCGCATTGCATTCAACGCTCCTAAGCCTTCCGGATGCGGTGCTGTAATGTGATGGGCATCAGCACTCATACCAGCTCCGGCCACTTCGGCGTAAATTTTTGCGCCTCTTGCAATGGCATGTTCCAATTCTTCAAAAATCATTGCGCCACCACCTTCGCCCATTACAAATCCATCGCGGTCCTTATCAAAAGGACGGGAAGCGGTTAAAGGGTCGTCGTTGCGTGTGGAAAGTGCATGCATGGCATTAAAAGCTCCCACACCCATAATATTTATGGCTGCCTCGGAACCTCCGGTAACAAATGCATCGGCCATGCCAAGCCTGATATAGTTGAACGCATCTATCAATGCATTGGCTGAAGAAGCACAAGCAGAAACAGTTGCAAAGTTTGGCCCCCTGAACCCATAGCGGATCGAAATCTGGCCTGCTGGGATGTCGGCAATCATTTTGGGAATCATCAACGGGCTGAACCGAGGTGTACCATCACCCAAGGCAAAACCAGAGATTTCATCAAAAATGGTGGTCATGCCCCCAATTCCTGATGCCCAGATAACACCAACACGGTCAAAGTTCAAGGTATCGGAAATCAACCCCGAGTCTTCAACAGCTTCGTTGGCGCATACCATGCCATACAGTGTAAAAGGATCGAACTTCCTAACCTCTTTCCTGTCGAAAAAAGCAGATGGATCGAACCCTTTAAGTTCGCAAGCAAACTTTGTTTTGAATTTTGTTGTATCAAAACGTGTGATTGGACCAGACCCACTAACTCCATTGACCAAGCCACTCCAGAATTCCGGAGCGGTATTGCCTAATGGAGTTAGCGCGCCAAGGCCGGTAACTACTACTCGCCTTAACTTCATCGAATGGATTTTACTTATTTCGCGTTGCTTTCGAGGTAAGTGATAGCATCACCTACTGTACTGATTTTTTCAGCCTGATCATCAGGAATAGCAATGTTGAATTCCTTTTCGAATTCCATGATCAGTTCAACGGTGTCCAGTGAATCGGCACCCAGGTCGTTGGTGAAACTTGCTGCAGGGTTTACTTCTTTTTCATCAACTCCCAGCTTATCAACGATAATAGCTTTTACTCTTGTTGCAATGTCGGACATTGTTAAACGCTTTAATTGGTTTTAGCTTGCAAAGAAATAACAAATTCGCCGATAAAACAATATTTACCCATATTATTTTACTTGTTTCCCGGTTTTATTGTTGTAAATGAATGGATTACATTATTATTTATTCAATCTGATTTTAAGTCGGAAGGTGCTGGATTAAGCAATTTTAAACACATTAAGAAGTTATTTTACTAATATGTCGCATAGATTTTGTTATTTTGAAGGAAAAATTACCAGAGCGGGTTTGAGTTTCAGGCCCATCATCCGAAATGTTTAGAATCAGATTCTTCTGTTGTATCTACTTTATTATGAACCCTAAAAGAATAGCCATTTTTGCATCAGGTAACGGTAGCAATGCCCAACGCATAGCAGAGTACTTTACTGGATTTAGTTCAGTGGAAATTTCAGCAATTTATTGTAATAACAAGAATGCGTTTGTTTTGGAAAGGGCAAAAGCACTGAACATACCTTCGATGCTTTTTGACAAGGATACTTTTTATAATTCCAACTCGGTTTTGTTGGATTTAAAGCAGAAAGGCATTGACTGGATTGTTTTGGCTGGTTTTTTATGGCTTATCCCGGCTGATATTTTAAAAGCTTTTCCCCAAAGGATAATAAACATACATCCCGCTTTATTGCCTGCTTATGGTGGAAAAGGCATGTATGGCATGAAAGTCCACGAATCGGTGATTGCTTCGGGCGAGACCGAAAGCGGGATAACCATCCACTTTGTAAATGAAAATTACGATGAAGGGGATATTGTTTTTCAGGCACGGTGTGCAATTAACAAAGGTGATACTGCGGAAATGTTAGCCGCGAAAATCCATGGATTGGAGTATGAGCATTTCCCATTGGTATTAGAAAAGTTATTTACTGAGGAGGTTGTTGGTTATTAGTGAATAGAAAATAGAAAAATAGAAAATAGTTGAGTCCACTACGAAAAGTCTTTTTTGCCCCAAAGGCTCAAAAACTCTAAGTTTACTCATAAATGCTTGTTTTTAAAGGAATTTGTTTCGACAGGCTCAACACATCGCGTGATATCGCTTCGCTAAGTTCACTAAGATTATAGTGCTGATCAACTACACTCTGTGTGCCTCTTTGTCCTCTGTGCCTCCGTGGTTTTCTTTTTTTAGGGTTATCGGAGCGGACTCATAGTGAGGACTTTTAACTCCGCAGTTTCTAATAGACTTTTGCTTATAACTATTTTCGATTCCTTACCAAGCTATAACAATCACACATACTCCTTCACTTCAACTTCGCCTTTCAATACCATAAATCCGTTCATGGCCAAGGCACGCATTTCGTCCTCGCCGGGATAAATATAAACAGGTGCAAATTTGAAAACCCTTTCGATAATAAGGTTGGTAATCCATTTGCTGTGGGCCACGCCTCCGGTGAGCAATATGGCATCAACATCGCCTTTAAGCACAGGAACCATGGAGCCGATGCTTTTGGCTACCTGATATGCCAATGCCTCTAAAATAAATTTTGCTTTTTCGTCGCCATTTTGGGCGCGTTTTTCGGCTTCATAAGCACTGTTGGTGCCAAGGTGGGCAACAATCCCACCATTTCCTACCACCATTTTAATTATTTCTTTTTCCGAATATTCGCCACTAAAACAAAACCTCACCAAATCGCCGGTTGGCAATGTACCACTACGCTCGGGCGAAAAGGGGCCTTCTCCATCAAGGCCCTGGTTTACGTCAATTACCTTTCCTTTGCAGTGTGCGCCGGTTGTGATGCCACCACCCATGTGGACAACTATAAGGTTCATGTCCTCGTAGCGTTTCATTATGCTTTTGGCATGTTGGCGGGCAATGGATTTCTGGTTTAAGGCGTGAAAAATCGAAATGCGTTTAAACAGGGGATGTCCTGAAACACGGGCAATTTCATCTAATTCGTCAACAACCACAGGGTCGGCAATATACGCTTTGGCATTGGGCAGTGAACGGGCTATTTCATCGGCAATAAGGCCTCCAAGGTTACTTGCATGTTCTTTAATCGGATGCTCGTGCAAATCCGATTTCATGGCATCGTTTACAATATAAACACCCGATGAAATTGGTTTCAGCATCCCGCCCCGGCCAACAACAGCCTGTATTTTATCAAGTTGTATTTCGGCTTCTTCCAATTCCTTGTAAATTATCTCTTTACGGAATTGAAATTGGTCAGCCACATGTTCAAACTGGGCAAGTTCTTCGCTGGGATGCGTGATGCTCTTTACAAAAATAGGGTTCATGTTCTGATACACCGCTATTTTTGTGGAGGTAGATCCCGGGTTTATTGCTAGAATGCGAAAATCGTCCATGTTTGTTGTTGTTTCAGTTATTGGTTATTGGTTATCGGTTAATGGTTATTTGTAATGTAGCATGACATATTTGACACTTTTAGCCGATCCTTAAAGAAGGGCTTTTATCAGCCCTTCTCCCCCTTAAGGGGGCCTTAAGGATCCATTTCGTAGCACTAGTTCGTTGACATATTGAAAAGTAGTTACCAGTC
>CAJAXK010000007.1 GCA_903946925.1 uncultured Bacteroidales bacterium
CTCCCTGCAGGTTTATCGGGAACCGTAATTACTGCAACCACATTGTAGCCAGCTTCTATAATGGCACGCAGGGGTTCTACCGCAAATTCCGGTGTACCCATGTAAACTATGCGTAAGTCCCTATTCATGTAACAATGTCGTTTAGTAAATAGAAGAGGTTTAAATTCTAACCGCAGAGCAATGCAAAGTTTCACGCAGAGTTCCACAAAGAAGTCTGGCAATAAAGGCTTCGCGGTACTTTGCGACTTCTCAGCGATCTTTGCGTTAAAAAAAATTAAGAATCAATCTCCTTAAATAAACGGCATTGATTCATGTATTGTGTTTAAACAAAAAATACCTGAAGTTCGTTCAGGTATTTTTCAAAATAAAATCAATTTCTTATTTGCCGGATTTGGCTTTAGCCTGTTCTATATACTTATCTATATCCCTGGCTTCAGTGCTCTTGGTATGTTCTTTTTGTATTTTTTCATAAAGCTCTATTGCTTTATCAAATTTGCCCAAATCTTCGTAAACAAAAGCAGCACGCATTAAATACAAAGGTGTAGTAAGATCATTTGTCTGCTGGCTTGCGGCTTTGAGGTAATAATCAACTGCTTCGTCCTTTTTACCAAGTTCGAGGTTTGCATCGCCAATTGCGCCGGTTGCCATAGGACCAACAAATTCGTCGTCGCTATCAAATTTTTTCAAATAACTGATTGCATCTTCGTATTTGCCTTGTTTCAGGTAAATAATTCCTGCATAATATTTTGATAGGTTGGCAGCTTTCGTCATGCCATATTCATCAATAACAGTCAGAAAACCAGGGAAATTGGCATCGCCGTTCAAAGCTTTGTTCAACGAATCGGATTCAAAATATTTTTGGGCCATAAACATCTGGCCTTGCGCTGCTTTTTCGCGTGGGGCAATGTAAAGCTTTTGGAAAGCGAAAACACCAAGCACTATTACAATGGCTGAACCAATTATAATGGTGAGGATTTTCTGGTTTTTTTCAATAAATTTTTCCGATTTTGATAATGCTTCTTCTACTGCGTGGATTTTCTCTTCGGTATTGTCAATTTTCTTGGCCATAATTCTTAATTTTGAGGCGCAAAAGTAGCCTTTTTTTAGGAATTACCACGCATTAACAGCTTTTTTTACTAACATATCGTTATGAATTCCAAATTTGGGCTTTACTTTGGACTTTTTAGCTAAAATCCTGAAACCAAAAATGATGAAACTTCCTGTTTTTTGTGCCGTTTTTCTTTGCTTGCTCATGCCTTTTCAACTATGGGCAGGCTGGAAAATTACTGGTAGGTACATTGACAAAGAAGGCAATACGACTTATAAAAGGTATTTTATCCAGGACAATGTTATAAAAGTTGAGCGCTACAATTTAATTTACACCTGTAACCTAAAAACCCAAAGCATTATTATTGTTGACCCAGTTAAACTGGTGTTTGTGAAAACCAACCTTACTGCCTATATGCAGAAAATGAGGGAAATAAAACTTAAAAGGCTCAATGAATTATTACTGTTAATACCTGATAATCAAAAGTCTGAATACGAACAACGGTACAAAAAACAAATTGAAGAAGAAATTGATTTGTCGGTAGGTAAAACAGATTCTATTAATATAACCCAATCGAAAGACAGTTCCAAACTGCTGGGATACAGTTCTGTTAAATACATAATTTCGCAACAAAAGATTAAAAAAGAGGAGTTTTTCATCACCGATAAGGTGGATATTTCAACGGATTTGGATTTAAAAACTTTTCTTCAATATGTTTACCTGCTCGAACCAGAAGACAAAACTACACGCTATTTGGCTTCTGGACAAAATATTGGTTTGGTAAAAAATGGGCTTGTACTGAGGCGGTTTATATTCAATAGTGGTTTTCGCGATGAGTGGCAGGTGAATAAAATTGATAAGGAAAACATACCGGCTTACGAATTTGGTGAGCCTGATCTGTGCAAGGAACTGAGCCTCGATAAATTTCTGAGCCGACAAAATTCTGACAACGAAAAATATTATGACGACTTTGAATAACGAAAACATGGATTGGGAATATAAAAAAGGCTTGTTCAATTTGTTCCGTGGATTGAAACTTGAAAAACGCAACGAATTAATGGACAGAGTTTTAAGTGATAGAACACGCTATGCAACCGTTGTGCTCGAAAATATTTACCAACCGCATAATGCCAGTGCCGTGCTTCGTTCGTGCGATTGCTTTGGTATTCAGGATGTTCATATTATCGAAAATTCGTACCAATACGAACTTAATCCCCATGTTTCGTTAGGGGCTGCGCAATGGCTAAATTTGCACCGTTATGGCGATTTGGAAAATAATACCGCCGATTGCATACATTCGTTGAAGAAAGCAGGATACCGCATTGTAGCCACTACGCCCGAATCCAATGCTGTTTCGATCCATGATTTCGATGTTACGAAAGGGAAGTTTGCTTTGCTTTTTGGTACCGAAAAATTCGGCTTAACCCCCGAAGCTTTCGATATGGCTGATGAATATATCCGTATTCCAATGTACGGTTTTACCGAGAGTTTTAATATTTCCGTTTCTGTTTCGCTTTGCCTGTTTCATTTTACCGAAAAAATCCGGACCGATAAAGTTGATTGGCAATTAACTGAAAATGAACATATTGATATTTATCTGCAATGGTACCGCAACACAGTTACCAATAGCGAAATGATTGAAAGAAAGTATCAAACAGAGTATTTTCAAAAATAAACTTGTTTCGATTTGTACAATTTAAACTTGCGTGTAATTACGCTTAAACTCCCTGAACAGGCTTAATGAGTACACCTTAAGGCTAATTCTTATTTTGAGGTGCTATCTGACTGTCATCAAAACCAAAACTTCGGTCAAAATGGTTTAGATTTTTTTACTTTTTGCTTGATCAAAAAGTAACCAAAAATCAAGGCTCTATAAAAATTACTCATGGCTTACTTATTTTTTACGGGTATTCGTGAAAGAAGTTCAATGTGTTTCTAAACCGAAGGTATCTTCCCGCAATACAAGGCACGAAAGATGGCACAATCCCAGGCTTTTGTCGTTGCTGTGTATTGCTGCGCACATGCCTTCTGCACATACCTCCGGCTAAGAACCGCTATTGCATTTTTATAAGGCCGGTCCTCCGTAAGAAAGTTCTTGCTTGCGGCAA
>CAJAXK010000008.1 GCA_903946925.1 uncultured Bacteroidales bacterium
GGTTGTAGGGACTGGCCTTATAGAAATTTTGCGCAGATGTAGCCGAAGGTAAACCGCGTTGGCATGTTCGTAGCAAAACACAGCTTCACCTGCTCCATGGAAGTTGTTCCCAAACTATCAAGCCTTGTTTTGCGGGTGTTTACCGAGGCGTACAGATGTGTAAAATTTCTATAAAGCCTTGACTTTTTATTCGCCCATAGCTTATTTTTAAAGGAGCTCATGAGACCGCATGGCTAAGTTGGTACTTTTGTGTCAAGACAAAAGGACGATAAAAAATAAATCTTGTAGAAATAAATTGACAAATAGCAATTCAAAATAAGAATTAGTTATTGTTGATGCTTTGATTAAAGCGTCATCATTGGCAAACAACTATACACACTAATTGTTACCTTTGCAAGTTTATTTGTTTACAACGTTAAGCCCAAAGAAGCTAATAGGGCTTAGTATTGAAAGGCCTCCAATGATGGAAAGTAACTACAGTTTGTTGATCCGGAAAATTGATGAATTTATCCGGAAATATTATAAAAACCAACTAATACGCGGTTTGCTGTATTCGTTGGCTGCGCTTGGATAGTACTTTATTTTAATAGTTTTGCTTGAGTACGTTTCCTGGTTCAACACAGGAATTAGATCGGTTTTGTTTTACACATTTGTCGCTTCTGCTACTTTCATCATTAGCCGGTTTATAATTCTTCCGTTATCACACATTAGCCGTCTGGGAAAAATTATAAACCACGAACAAGCAGCCGAAATTATCGGAAAGCATTTTTCGGAAGTTAAGGATATCCTTCTCAATACCTTGCAATTGCATCAAATTGAAGCCGATTCGGATAATAAAACTGATTTGATTCATGCAAGTATTGATCAGAAAATTAAGCATTTGCAGTCGTTCCATTTTACCGATGCCGTTGATTTTAAGAAAAACAGGAAATATTTGCCTTATGCAGTGCCTCCATTGTTGTTATTACTTTTGGTACTGTTAATTTCGCCTTCGCTTATTATTTCGCCTTCAAAACGTATCATCAATCATAACGAGGTTTTTGAGCGGCCTGCACCCTTTTCAATTATTGTTTTGAACAAGAGTTTGCAAGCTGTTCAACAAGATGATTTTACAGTTAATATAAAGATTGAAGGAGACGAAATCCCTTCCCAATTGTTCATTCAAGCCAATCAGGCAAATTATAAAATGCTGAAAGAGAGCAATGTTCTTTACAGTTACACTTTCCGAAACTTGCAACAAAACACCAAGTTTATTATTAATTCCGATAAATACAATTCGAAGGAATATACCATAAAAATACTTCCCAAACCGATTATTCTGTCCTTTGATGTTACGGCCGATTATCCATCTTATCTTAATAGGAAAAAGGAAACATTTACAAATACTGGCGATCTTACCGTGCCAATTGGAACGCATTTAACCTGGAAATTTTATACCCGCGACACCCAAAAATTGTTGTTCAGGATAGGGGGGAAGCTTAATGAGGTAAAAGCCGATAAATCGAATGCTTTTATACAATCTTCGCGTATGATGGTGGGTTCGCCTTATTCGGTAATTATTGGTAATCAATACTTTAGTAACCGCGATTCGTTGTCGTACCTCATAAATGTTGTCCCTGACCTTTATCCTTCCATTTCTGTCGAAGAATTTAAAGATTCCATTTACGATAACAGGCTTTATTATCAAGGAACGGTTAAAGATGATTATGGCTTGAGCCGATTGGTTTTTGCTTGGTCGGTCTCAAAAGCTGGTAGTCAAAACACTACTCCCGATATAAAAACGCGTGAAGTTGCTTTAGATAAAGCTTTATTGCAGCAGCAATTTTTCTATTTTATGGATATGTCAACTTTATTCATACAGCCAGGCGATGAGGTTAAATACTATTTTGAAATTTGGGATAATGATGGCGTAAATAGCAATAAATCAACACGTTCAGATATTAGAGTTTTCAAAATACCTACACTTGATGAGATTGAAAAGATCACTGAAAAGAAAAACGACGACATAAAGGATAAAATGGAGTCGGTTATCAAGCAATCGCAAAACTTGCAGAAGCAAGTAGAGGAAATGCAGAAGAAAATGGTGGATAAAAAGGAAGTCGGCTGGCAGGAAAAACAAACTTTGCAACAATTGTTGGATAAACAAAAGTCGTTACAGGATCAAGTTAAGGAAGTACAAAAAGAGAATAAGGAAAAGAGTCTGCAGGAAAATCA
>CAJAXK010000009.1 GCA_903946925.1 uncultured Bacteroidales bacterium
CAAAAGCAAGCCCAGCCCTGTGCTGGGTTCGCCATCAGTGCCTTTGCGGCTTATGCTTACATCGAGCTTGAACATGTTGTGTACTATTTCTGCATCCATGCCAATACCGGAATCCTTAACAGAAATTTCAATTTTACCGTCAGGTGTAGCTTTTGCTGAAATGCTTACCTTACCTCCGGCAGGTGTAAATTTTACGGCATTGGAAGCTAAATTCCGGATGGTGGAAGCCAACATATTTTCATCGGCAAACACTTGGAGGTTTTCGGGGATGTGTATGATCAGCTCAATCCCTTTTTTATTGGCCGAATCCAACAAAGGTTGTAGGGTTGTGGTAGCAAGTGGCAGCAAATCCAAGTTTTTAGGCTCAAAATTGGTGGCACCTTGCTGCATACGCGACCATTCGAGCAGGTTGTTGAGCAGGTTATAAAGGTTGTTTGCCGATTTGTTCATGCCCATCGAAATTTCCTGAAGTTCGTCAAGGGTGAGCAATTTGAGTTGTTCGGCCATAATTTGAGTTAGTCCTAAAAATCCGTTGAATGGGCCGCGCAAATCGTGGGCAATTATGGAAAAGAACTTATCTTTTTCGGAGTTGAGTTTTTCGAGTAGTTCGTTCTTAAGTTTAATTTCGGATTCCGTTTTTTTTCGTTCGGTAATATCCCGGACACTGAACACCAGCAATTCGGGTTGTCCGTTAGCATCCTTAATAGTAGACCCATTCACTTCTATATCGATCACAGTACTGAAAGCTTTTAGCCCACGATACTGATTAGGCCCGGTTTTAATCCCTTGCAACATGAGCGAATAATTTGAAAGGACCAGTTCTTTATCTTCCGGGGCAACAAATTCGACAATATTGCGGCCAATCATCTCGTCTCCGCTTTTTAATCCTGCCAGCGCAACTGCCGAGGGCGAAACCATGATATAGCGGCCTGTTAAATCGGAAATGGTTATGGCGTCGGGTGATGCGTTGAGTATGGCGCTGTAAATGGCTTCGCCTTTCCTTTTTTCTTCTTCAGCTTTAAGGCGCCGCGACACATCGCGCCATGTGATAAACAATGCAGGTTTTTCTTCCAATATTATCGAAGCTATTGATACTTCTACATGCAAATCAGTGCCATCGAACTTGCGGTGCAGCCACTCAAAGGAATTAGTCCCCAAGAGCAAGGCATCCTTAATTTTTTGGTCGGCAGCATCTGCTGATCTTTTGCCATCAGGCTGAAATTCAGGCGAAATTATCGAAGGTGACTGCCCAATTATTTGCGACCTGTTGCCGCCCAACATTAGTTCGGCAGCTTTGTTGCAGTCGGAAAATACCCCATCAACGATTATCAAATACGCGTCCGGCGAGTTTAAGAACAGGATCCGATACTTTTCCTCACTGTCAACAAGATCCTTTTCGATACGGCTGCGGAATGCTATTTCTTTTTTCAGGTTCGTTGATGCCTTGTAGTAAAAGTAGGTTGCCGATCCAATAATTGCGATAATGGTTAAAAATATGGCGGTTAATTTCCAAGGTATTTTAGTTGCCGGTTCTTCATATTCGGAGTAAAGCAAGCCTTTTGTTGTGAATGAAGCAGGCAGCATGTCGAGTTCTTTGTAGGTGTCGGATATTGTAAGCCACCTGCCGGGGTTGGTATAGCCAAGTTCCACCACATCGGCCATAATAAGTTTTTTCATGTGTTCTGCTTCAAACGTAAGATGTTCGATGCTGTGCCTTTTCGAATACTTATTATAAATCAATCCGATTACCTCTTCGGGATGTTCCATGGCATATTTCCAACCTTTAAGCGAAGCCTTCCGGAAATTTTTGACTAAAGTTGGGTTCTTTTTAATTAAATCTTCGGTTGTAAACAATACATCGCCATAAAAATCAATACCACCCATAGCTGGTGCAATGATTGTATATTCAAAATTCGCCTGTTGAAGCACAAAAGGCTCGTCAGTAGAATATGCCGAAATCGCATCTAAATTGCCATTCATCAACAAATCGGCATTGAAAGTGTGTTCATTCACAACACAATCATCCAACGAAACCCCTTCACTGTCCATAAAGGCGATAATGTCGGCGGCATTTGGCTCAAGTGCTATCTTTTTCCCGACAAGGTTGTGTATGTGATCGATTCCTGCTTGCTTTGATGCCAATAAAATCTGTGGCGAATGTTGGAAAATTGTTGCTAATACAACGGCTTTTTTGTTAGCCCCGCGCATTAAAACAATATCTGATGTACATACCCCAAATTCAGCTTTACCATCAAAAACTGCATCGCTGGGATTTTGCCCTTCAACAGCTTCGGCAAGTTTGACGTTGATTCCCACCTCTTTGTAGTATCCTTTTTCGATGGCGGCGTAGTAACCAGCAAACTGGAACTGATGTTTCCATTTTAATTGTAATGTGATATTTGTCGGTTGTTGCGCTTTTAACGCACAGGAAATCAGTGTAATATTGAGTAATAGTATCAGATAAGCCTTCATGGTTTTCATTAATTTTATTTTTGGGATACGAGTGAAATTTAGTGTTGCAATCCTGTCCGATCTGGAATAGCAGCATTGTATCAGGCTTTTGCAGGCAAAGTAAAACAGAATGTGCTTCCTTTCCCTTCCTCGCTTTCGGCCCAAATCCTGCCACCATGTTTTTCGATAAAATCCTTGCACAAAAGCAAGCCCAGCCCTGTGCTGGGTTCGCCATCAGTGCCTTTGCGGCTTATGCTTACATCGAGCTTGAACATGTTGTGTACTATTTCTGCATCCATGCCAATACCGGAATCCTTAACAGAAATTTCAATTTTACCGTC
>CAJAXK010000010.1 GCA_903946925.1 uncultured Bacteroidales bacterium
CAACGACAAAAGTATGGGATTGAGCCATCTCCCATGCCTTGTATTGCGGGAAGATACCTTCGGATTAGAAACACATTGTATTTTTATACAGCCTTGATTTTTGGTTACTTTTTGATCAAGCAAAAAGTAAAAAATCTAAACCATTTTGACCAAAGTTTTGGTTTTGATGACAGTCAGATCGCTCCTCAAAATAAGAAATAGCCGGTTATTTACAAATACAAAAGCTACTAAATCAACGCTTTTACGCCTTAAACCCCAAAAAGGATTTTTCCTTTATAAAGAACAAATTCCGCTTCCCCTTGTGTTTTCATGTTCTCATAAATATTGGAATCACAGTGTTGTAACTGGCTTTTAAGCGAAATAACTGACTTTGTTCCCGTGTTCCAGATTACCAAATCGGCATCTGAGCCAACTTCAACAACCCCTTTTTGAGGATAGAGGCCGAAAATATGGGCAGCATTGGTGGAGGTTAACCCAACAAACTGCTGTAAACTGATTTTTTGTGTTAAAACCCCATAAGTAAAAAGGAGCGCAAGCCTGTGTTCAATCCCTCCGGCACCGTTTGGGATTTTCGAGAAATCGTTGATGCCAACATTCTTTTGCCCAAAGGTATTAAATGGGCAATGATCGGTAGAAATCACATCGACTGTGCCATCGGCCAAAGCCATCCAAAGTGCTTGCTGATCAGCTTTTGAACGGAGCGGAGGACTGATAACATACTTCAACGATTCGGGCAAGGGCTTTGAATATTCGCTTTCGTTTAACAAAAGATATTGAGGACAGGTTTCGCAAAACACTGGTAGCCCTTCGAGTTTGGCTGCCCGTATTAATTCGATGGATTTGGCTGTTGATGTATGGACGATATACGTTTTACAAGCTGTTTTCCGGCAGAGGTCGAGCACTTTACGTACGGATTCCGATTCTGTTTCTGCCGGTCGCGAAAGCACATGATAGAGAGGTTGTGTTTTTCCTTCGCTTATGAACCTTTTTTGGTTTCGAAGGATGATATCGCCTTCTTCGCAATGAACCAAAACCAGAGCACCCAGCGAAGCCGCCGTTTTCATCACCTGCTCGAGTTCGTCATATTCAATGCCAATGCTGCCTTTGTAGGCAAGATAAACCTTGAACGATTTGATGCCAACTTCGTTGACACACCATTCCATTTGTTCGGGAACCGTTTCATCAAACCAGGTAATGCCAACATGTAACGTATAGTCAATCAAGCATTTGTTGGATTCTTTCAAGCGGAAAGCCAGCGCTTTCATTAAAGATTCGCCCCGTGAAGGTGTAACGAAATCAATTAGAAATGTGGTCCCGCCAGATATGGCCGCTTTGCTTCCGGTCTCAAAATCATCGCATGATGGGCCAGCGGGTGTAGGCAATTGCAAATGCACATGCGGATCAATACCTCCCGGAAAGATGTATTTGCCTTTTGCATCAATAACTTCGTAACCTGAAAAATCTTCAATGTTTAATTTGCCAATTTCTACAATAATCCCTTCACGTATAGCAATATCAGCTTGAAAAAGAGTTTCAGTATTACTGATTGTTCCATTTACGATAAGCAACTGGTCCATAATAGATTGCTTTATTTTGTATTCCTTAAAACGTTAAACAAGTGATTTTTCGAACTTCCCTTCCCGATTTTTCTCAAAGCCAAGCTTTTTGAGGTATTGCGAATATTTTTCGCTCCGCCCATCTGCAACTACATTTGTGAAACCTTCATTTATAAAGCGTTCGCGAAGACGAAGATAAATGAATTTCCCATTTTTAAAATCACGGTATTCGGGCAGCACAAAGTCGAGTCCAACCGAAAGGTGATGGTTTTTGTCGCGGTGGGCTAAAAAAACACCGGCAACAGCCATATTCCTTAAAACAAAAAAACTTACAGTGTTCAATTCGGGCTTGTAGGTAAATCCCGGGAAGTATTTTTCAATATCCTTTTCGTGAAATTCCAGGAAACGAATCAGATAGCGGTTTTCGGCTCTGACTTCGAGGATTTCGAAAACCTCTTTTTTTGAATAAATGGAATACAGATAATAGATATCGACCAAGGCAATAAATGCGTTTAAAAAACCTACCGGCCAGGCACCAATCAGGAAACCATACGTCGAAAAAGTAAGTGCACCTGCGAGGTTTATCCATCTGAATTTGAGGATGGAACTCATTGTCATTGAAATTGCGATTGCTATTGATGCGAAATAGCCAATCCATTGTAAAAGGGATATTTCCATGATAAAGTTTTAAGTGCCTAAAGTACTTGGAGTGCCTTGAGTGCCTAAAGTATAAGACTAACAGCCTTAAGCCTAATTGCCTAACAGTCTAAAGCCTAACAGCCTTCCAACAGGCGAAATTAGTCTAAAAACCCCTATCCTCCCATTTTTGCCCAAAGCCTTGCAGCCTGAATTTTTGCATTGGTTAGGATTTCTTCTTCATCAACAGTAACAAGTTTTCTGTTTTCGACCACAAGTTTTCCCTGGGATATTACATGCTGAACATGCCGGGATTCCAACCCGAATACAAAATGACCGTAGAAATTTTCGGTATTGAATGGTGTCGGAGTGTCGTAATCAAGCACTACCAAATTATTGTGGCCATGACCTTTGAAATTGTTGTTGATCAAGTATTTATCTGCATTCCTGAAACGCTGGTAAACACTATCGTATCCAATGGTATCGAAATTTTGTCCAACAAAAAAAGCCGCTTTTGCACTCCGAAGCATATCGCTGTGCATGCCATCAGTTCCCATCATTATGTTTGCACCAAGTCCGGCAGCGTTGAAATAACCAACATTATTGTTCAGGTTGCTTTCGGTATTTTGAACCAACCATACTGGGCTGTTGCTGATTATTTTTTTCTCGTTTTCGCTCAAATGAAGGCAATGACCTAAAATAGTTTTGCCAGATTCCATTGCGCCAAGTTTCTGCAAGCGTTCAACCACCCTCATCCCGTAATTTTCCTGGCAATG
>CAJAXK010000011.1 GCA_903946925.1 uncultured Bacteroidales bacterium
CATTGCTGTAGCAAATGATTATTACAACAATTCCTGGCGAATAGTTGCCGTCAAAGTCAACTCCGATCTGGAATACGACAGCATCTATACCCAACCCTTTACCTACGACAGCCTGTGCCCGCACCCCATTGTAAGCGATACCATTGACCCCAACTGTGATAATGTAATTGTAAGTGTGGATGAGCCATTTAAAAAGCCGGAAACCACACAGCTTAAAGTTTATCCAAATCCCGCAAAAGACAGAATAACAGTAGAGTTGCCAAAATACCTAATATTTACTGATAACAATGGGAGTATGCCTGTAACCACAGTATATCACCAATGGCAAAAAGTAGTATTGCAAGCAATTGACCTGAATGGCAAAATTATACTAAGCCGGGAATTGCAAAACAATAATGAAACAGTTCAAATTGATGTTTCACGTTGGACTTCGGGTTCATACTTATTCAGAATGATATACAATGGGAAACAGGTTGCGGGGAGTAAGGTAGTGGTGAAATAAGGGAATGATGAAATATTTGGAAGTAATCACTCAAAAATCACCCACAGCCCCCACCACACCGTAGCAGGGATATTTCTTATTCCCACAATTCTTGCTTAATCACATCCCCAAATCTTCACATCCCCAAATCCCCACATTTTCAAATTAGCATATTTTCAAATTAGCACATTATCGCATTAACTCATTAATATCAATTTTTAATTTTGGCAAATGCCTTACAATTGTGCCCCAAATAATTTCATCGTCAATCTTATCATACCCGTGGATTACACGGTTGCGCATACTGATAATCTGTTTTTTACTGGCTATCATAATATTAGGATAAAGTTTATCAATCCGGTTCATGGCTTCCCCAATAATTTCAAATTCCCGCTCAATGGCCCGCCGTAGCATTTTATCGGCTTTGTAAATGTTGAAATCGCGTTAATTCCCCAAGTACATTTCAATGGATTCAATAGATTCGCTAATATCGAACAAATATTTTTTGATCTCAATTTCCATAAAGCAAAGTTTTATTTTTGTTGATCGATTCGATAAAATAAGGGTTCGAGAGTGATTTGTCAGTTACCAGATCAACAGGTCGTTTTAGCAGTCCTTCAAACTTTTCGGCCAATTCAAAGTAAGTATCAGCATAGCTGCCATAGTCAAGCTGTGATATTGAAATCAACAGATCAATGTCGCTATCTTCGTTAAATTCAGGGGTACATACGGAACCAAAAGCAAACAACGACTTCACTTCATACTGTTCACACAATTCCTTTATTTGATTAAGGTTTTCAGTTAAAATGGGGTTCATGGTTTTGTAATTAGCTGTAATCGAATATAATAAGCAAAGATACTTATTTCTGGTAAACAAAAGTCCATAAATATGATTAAAAAATCTATTCCAAAACTGGTAAATGGCCTTTTGTTCAATACAGAATATCCTTCCTGCCAGCAACTCCTTTTACAGATGCATTTGTCCAAGCCCCAATTCGGGCTGGTCTTCTTTTCTAACACGTTCCGCTAAACCCCCGTTCTTAGCTGTATATCTCAAAACAGATCACAAAAAAATCCCTGCCAAACTGTACCAGAGATATTTCTTTATCCATAAAATTTCTCCATCCTTTCATTTTCAACCTATTGCATCAAGAAAATATGTGGTTACAGATTTTTTATAACAAACCGGAATTTGAAAAAAGTAGTTCTGCATAAACCTATTACGCATCGGTATATTTAACCTGGTTTATTCATTAACTTTATAGAACACTGATATCACTGATGTTACAGATTAACACTGATAAAGACAGAAATCTGTGCAAATCCGTTGGATCTATGTCATCCGTGTTCAGTTACCATCAAGTGATGAATTATTCAGGTTAAGTCCACTCCAAAAACCCTAAAAAAAAAAGAAAACCACGGAGCGATGTGCTGAGTGCCACACTGAGTGCCACACTTAATGGCGAAAAAAGACTTTTCGTAGTGGACTCACTTTTCGATAAACCTGAAGCGTAAAGAAATTTCCGACAATTAAAAAAAGCCACTCAAAAAGTGGCTTCCCTATTTAGTTTAACAAGCTCAAGAGCTTATTGCTTATCCAATTTTACATTTACCGCATTGGGGCCTTTGGGGCTGTCAACAATCTCGAAAGTTACTTTATTGTTTTCCTTTATCGGATCTACAAGTCCGTTGATATGCACAAAAATACTTTTTTTGGATGCCAGATCGTTTATAAAACCATATCCTTTTGATTCGTTAAAGAAAGCAACTATCCCTGTACGGGTTATTTCGCCGGCTTCGGGTTCAACATATTTGGGAACACCGATTTGAATATCCTCGGCATTGATCACAACTCTTTTGGTCAAATCGGGTGGTGTAGAGGAAATCCTTCCAAATTCGTCAACGTAGGCAATCATTTCATCCATGTTATTGCCATCCCTGCCATCTTTCTTGTCAAGCCTCTTTGCTTCTTTTTCTTTTCTTTTTTTCTCTTGTTTTGTCCTGTTTTCCCTTTTTCCAAAAGTTTCGCGTGCTCTTCCCATAATATTGTTTTATGTTATTAATTGATTGCCAAATTGTTTTCCTGAATTATAACCCTTTTCCCAAATATCATCACAAAAAGGAAGTCTGTGCAAAAGTACGCTAAAACTTGGCAACAATGCCATTAAATATCAATTGCATTGCACACTAATACAATTTGGCATAAATATATGCAAGGTTTTGGATATTGGATTAGACAATTTGTTTCAAAGTGCTATTAAAGCCTGTTAGTAGAAGGCTGGCTTCAAAACTTTGCTTTCCCTTCAACAGTCCCATATAAGTCGAATGAATCGGCTTCGGTAATTTTTACACTATAATAACCGCCCACTTTAAGCTTTTCAGAACCTTGTACCAACACTTCATTGTCTATTTCGGGCGAATCAAATTCGGTGCGGCCTATAAAATAATCGCCTTCCAAGCGGTCGATCAGTACGTTGAACAATTTTCCAATTTTTAACTGGTTCAATTCCAGTGATATATTTTGTTGCATTTCCATGATTTCGGCAGCCCGTTCTTGCTTTACCTCCTGTGGGACATCATCTTCCAATCCAAAAGCATGGGTGTCTTCCTCGTGCGAATAGGTGAAAACGCCAACCCTGTCGAACCTGGTTTCGCGTATAAATGCTTTTAATTCCTCAAACTCCTTTTGGGTTTCGCCCGGATAGCCGACAATGAATGCAGCCCTTAAAGCAGCATTTGGCAATTTCTCCCTGAAACTTTCCATTAGTTTGTACGTTGCGGCTTTATCCACGCCACGGCGCATACTTTTCAATATCCTGTCGCTAATATGTTGAAGCGGGATATCCAAATAGTTGCAAATATCAGTCCGTGAAGCAATTACAGTAAGTAATTCATTAGGGAAAGTGGTTGGAAAGAGGTAATGCAAGCGTATCCAGGCAAAGAGTTTCAGGTCCGATAATTTGGCAATCAGCTCAGGAAGCATCTGCTTTTTGTACAAATCCATTCCATAATAAGTAAGATCCTGCGAGATAAGCAAAATTTCCTTTACACCTTGTGCGGAAAGCTTTTTGGCCTCGTCGAGAATATCTTCTATGGTACGCGAAATATGTTTTCCCCGTATGCCGGGAATGGCGCAAAACGAACAAGCCCGGTCGCAACCTTCAGCAATTTTCAAGTAAGCAAAATGTTTTGGTGTGGTAAGATATCTTTCGCCCAACAAATCATTCCTGTAACTTGCACCCATCCGGGAAACAATTTCGGAAAGGTCGCGCACACCAAAATATTCATCTACCTCCGGAATCTCCTTTTGCAATGGTTCTTTAAAACGTTCGGAGAGGCAACCCATCACATAAACCTGCTTTAGTTTCCCACTTTTTTTTGCTTCGATAAAACCAAGTATTGTCTCGATCGATTCCTCTTTTGCATCGTTTATAAAGCCGCAGGTATTTATAACCACTGTGTCTTCGCGGCCTTTATCGCCATCGCGCAGCACACGGATATTGTTTAGCTTTAATTGCCCCATCAACACTTCGGAGTCAACGGTGTTTTTGGCGCAACCGAGGGTTACAACGCGGATGGTTTTTAATCGTGAATTCATCTTATATTATTGATTGATAATTGTTTAAAAAATTTTTTGTTTTCAAAGATACTCTTATTTGGTTTAAAGAAAGTATCTTTTTGATTCGTAATTGATTTTAAGATGTTTATATTAACTTTAAAACAAATATCTGATATTATTAAGCCCAATAACCTTCTGTGTTTATGAAACCCGCGATTCATAAGGGTTTGGTTAGTTATTAAGGGTATAAACATCTCTATAACAGAATGTTAATACCTTTTAATAGCAATCATGTTAATAAGTGTACTTGGTATATTTATTAAACTCATATTATCTTTGTAGGTATAAATCAATAAGTTAAACAGATGGATAGAAAAATAGGAAACAGTTTATCAGTCAGGACAAAGGAAACAAGAATTAAACAATCTTTAAGAACTGAAATAACTGAAAATTCAACAACGCTTACGAAAATTACAAATATTAAAGAAATAGAGAAATCAGTTATTCCAACTATAAACAACAGACAAGGGAATTGGAAATTGGCTGGTTATTTCCGATTCTTATTTATGATAGTATTGGAATTTATTGGAAAAAAGTTTTTTGGAGTTTAAGAATTGATTTAAGATTTCAAGATAAAAGGTTCATGGAAGAAATTGAAACATCTTCAAATTCCATTTTCTTGATATTGTTCAATTTCACATTTGTAATTCTTATTACGAAGTTGTGTGCGAGATAAGATACAACTACTTAAAAAATGAGTTTATTGTCCAGTTTGAGGCTTTGATTTTACAAAACAATAAAGCAGTTGGGAAACAATTTTATTACCAGTTTATAGAATAGAAGTTACTAAAGTATGAATCCAATACCTTATTAACCAACTTTTTTCTATGAAAACAAACTTCCCACAAATTCGTTTTTATCGAAAATCTGAAGGTCTTCCATTTTTTCACCTAACCCGATAAAACGGACCGGGATTTTAAACTGGTCGGAAATACCTATAACAACCCCGCCTTTGGCAGTTCCATCCAATTTGGTAAGTGCCAGACTGGTAACCTCGGTAACCGCTATGAACTGGCGGGCTTGTTCAATGGCGTTTTGTCCGGTGGAACCATCAAGCACGAGCAAAACTTCATGGGGTGCATCAGGGATAACTTTTTGCATCACTTTTTTAATTTTCCCCAACTCGTTCATCAGGTTCACCTTATTATGCAAACGGCCTGCTGTGTCAATAATCACCACATCGGCATTGCGGTTAACAGCCGATTTTACAGTATCAAAAGCCACGGCAGCAGGATCAGAACCCATATCCTGTTTTACTATTGCAACCCCGGTACGGTCGGCCCAAATGCTGAGTTGGCCGATTGCTGCAGCGCGGAAAGTATCGGCAGCACCTAAAACAACACTTTTCCCAGCTTTCGAAAAATGGTATGCCAGTTTCCCGATCGTGGTGGTTTTACCAACGCCATTTACGCCTACAACCATTATTACATAAGGTGTTTCGCGTTTAGGGAAATCGAAATTTACAAATTCGCCCGTATCGTTTTCGGTAAGCAAAAGGGCTATTTCTTCTTTTAAAAGACCGTTTAGTTCGCTCGTTCCAACATATTTATCGCGAGCAACACGTTCCTGGATGCGGGAAATGATTTTCAATGTTGTTTCGACACCAACATCGGAAGTAACCAAAATTTCTTCCAAATCATCGAGCACATCATCGTCAACGCGCGACTTGCCGGCAATGGCTTTCGTAATGCGCGAAAATACGCTGGTGCGGGTTTTTTCCAGTCCTTTGTCAAGAACCTCCTTTTTCTCCTTTGTGAAAAACGAAAATATTCCCATATATTTTTATATTGTTTCGATGTTAAAAAGTGCAGTGCTTTGCGTTCAAGGTTCAAATGTTCAATGCTTTGCGTTTAATGTTCAATGCTTTGCGTCCAATGTTTTAAGAGCCGGTCACTGAGCTTGTGGATGTGTAATGACTAGCGTTCATTACATTATTACCGCATCAACTTATTATCGCATTAGCACATTAACACATTATCGCATCAGCACATTATCACATTAACGAATTATCACATTAACCATTTCCTGAAAACTGAAAAAGCTTTTTCCCGAAAGAAAAAGCTTTCCATAAGAAACAGAATTTCGTATTAGTTTTTAGACAGGAAATCTTTCACTAAATCGTTGGCCACAATGGTTTCTTTAAACACATAAGCACCCGTTTTAGGTGAACGTGCCATACGTATAACTTTTGCATAATCCTTACCACTTGTGGTACGCAGGGTTGCAACAACTTTCTTTGCCATGGTATATCGTTATTTAATTTCGCGGTGAACAGTAACTTTCTTTAAGATCTTGTTGTATTTCTTAAGCTCAAGACGGGCAGGGGTGTTCTTCTTGTTCTTAACGCTTACATAGCGGGATGTGCCGGGCATTCCACTTGTTTTATGCTCTGTGCACTCCAGAATTATCTGTACCCGTGCTTCTTTGCTTTTCTTAGCCATTGGAAATTATCATTTTTATTACAGGGGTGCAAAAGTATGTACTTTTATTCAATTTACCAACAATAGCTGAAAATTTATTTTAACTGCTTTTATTTGTACGATTAATGTTGGCAAAAATATAAATTTAACTAATCACGCTATACCCAAAAACCAAAGAACGCAGCGTTTTAATTGATTTAGGCTGTTAGGCTTTAGGCTTTTAGGACTTTGCTAAGTCAGATATGGCTTGATTTTCATGCACAATATGGCATAAGATGGTGAACCCTAACACCCAAACCCAAAATCCTAACACCTAAAAGGTAAACCCTAGAATGGTTAAGTATAATTAAGGGAGGTATAGCGGTATCTAAACGGAAGGGATAGGGTTTTTACCATTAAAACACGTTTATTTTTGGAACTGATTCGATAAAAAAAACTACTTTTACCTGTTTTCAAATTATTTTCCAATGGCATCAGAACCCGAAACACCTTATATACGCCCAACCTGGGACGAATACTTCATGGAAGTATCGCGCACTATTGCAAAACGCGCAACCTGCGACCGCGGGCGAAGTGGCTGTGTAATTGCCCGTAACAAGCAAATCCTGGTTACCGGTTATGTAGGCTCACCGGTTGGACTGCCGCATTGCGATGAAGTCGGGCATTTGTTTAAACAGGTTACCCACGAAGATGGCAAGGTTACCAACCATTGCGTTCGCACGGTACATGCCGAGCAAAACGCCATTTGTCAGGCTGCCAGACTGGGTATCCCTTTGGAAGGCAGTACTTTGTATTGCCGCATGACACCTTGCCGTACCTGTGCCATGTTGATTATAAATTGTGGCATTAAACGCGTGGTTTGCGAATTCAAATACCATTCAGGTTCCGAATCGGAAGGGATGTTTGTTGAAGCCGGAATTGAACTTGTTTATGTAAACGACGAAGTGTTGCAGTATGCCAAACAGCTGGTTGAAACTGATGATACTGTTTCTGTGGGGATTTAAAATCGGTTTATTCACTTGTTATCAACTTCACGGAGGAAGCTTTAAAAGTTACCCAAACTTTTTTTCCAGCTATCAATTTGAATTTGGCCGCTGATTCGCTGCTGATTTGTGCATGTAGTATTATCCCAATATCAATCAACACTTCCATTCCTGACCGGGCTGGGAATATATCTAAAACTGTACCCTGAAAATTATTTAAAGCACTGCTTTCCAAAGGTTCTAATGAAACTAGGATATCTTCGTTTCGTACCAAAATAAAACCAGAGCTGTTTTTTGTGTAATCACCGATAACGATAGAAACATCATTTCCAGCAATGGCGATATTTGTCCCATTGTGCTGCGCGATACTTGCTTTGAAAAAATTGCGGATTCCGGCTAAATGTGCCACAAAAGCGTTGACCGGGTTGCCAAAAACATCCAACGGCGTTCCCGCTTGAACAATCCTTCCTTGGTTCATGATAGCAATATGGTCGGCCAGTGAAACTGCTTCATCAAAATCGTGGGTTACATGGATAATGGTTTGTCCCGAGCGGTTTATCTGCCGCAACAATGCACGCAATTCGGAGCGCAGTTTGCTGTCGGTGGCCGATAAAGGTTCGTCGAGCAGAAGGATTTTAGGCTTTTGAACGAGTGCCCTGGCTAAAGCCACACGTTGTAATTCGCCACCCGAAAGGGTTGAGGGCTTGCGGTTTAGAAGTCCGGAAATCTGCAACAAGAAAGCAGTTTCTGTTATGATAGATTCCTTTTGCGAATTCGATAATTTTTTGCCTTTCAACGGATAAGCAATATTTTCTTTTACTGAAAGGTGCGGAAACACAGCATGATCCTGAAACACCAGGCCAATCATCCGCTTCTGGATTTTTTCATGGGTTATATCTTTTCCATCGAGAATAAGGCTTCCGCTTTTTACCTGCCCCAATCCGGCAATGGCTTCCAAGAGCAAGGATTTTCCTGCACCTGATTCGCCTAACAGGATAAAATATTCGCCTTTGGCAACGCTAAAACTTATTTCCGACAAATTGAAGCCAGGTAAGGAACAGGAAATATTTCGGAGTTCAAGCATGGGTTGAAGGGTTTTGGCTTTTGTTTCGCGAAAGCAGCCTTAAGGCAATAAAAACGGTAAGCGAAATCAAGATGAACAATACAGAAACTGGCCGGGCGTAAGTTAACCCGAATGAGCCAAAACGCTCATAAATAAGGACAGGGGTTATCATTGGATGGTAAGCAACCATGATTACAGCACCAAATTCGCTCATTCCCCGTGCAAACATCAGTATCAAACCCGAAACAATGCTTCTCCACGCAAGTGGAAGGGAAATTGTAAAAAATACCCTTGTTGGGGAAGCTCCCAAGGTTAGTGCAGCTTTTTCGAGCCTTACCGGAACGCCGATAAAGCCGTCGCGGGCAGCATTTATAAGGAATGGAAGGCTTACAAATGCCATGGCTATAGCAATCCCAGACGGATGCCCAACGAAATTCAGCCCAACTGCGGATCCCATTTTCCCTACAACAGAATCGCGTGAAACAAACCCCAATATCGCTATGCCAGCAGCAGAATGTGGAATAACAACCGGCAAATCAATAACACCCGAAACTATGCTTTTAAGCGGAAACTCTTTTCGTGCCAGCAAATAAGCCAAAGGAATAGCAGCCAGTGCAAAAATAACAGTAGCCGCAAGTGAAACCCAAATTGTCAACTTAATGCTTTCCTGGACCTCGACATCCTTGGCTGTAGCAAATAAATCAGATGGGCTTGTAGCAATAAACATCCCAACCAATGGAGCCACAATAAACAGCAGAATTAAAGCCCCGGCCAGGCTTATGGCGATTTGGAAAGGGGAAAAGTGTTTCATTTTAGTGTGTTAGTGGGGTTAAGGGTTTAAGGGTTTAAGGGTTCAATGCTTCGCGTTCAATTGCTCCGCGTTCAATTGTTCGTTTGTTCAATTGTTCGCTTGTTCAATTGCTCGCTTGTTCAATTGCTCGCTTGTTCAATTGTTCAAATGTTCGTTTGTTCAATTGTTCAATTGTTCAATTGTTCAAATGTTCAATTGTTCAATTGTTCAAATTCTCACTTGTTCATTTATTCAAATTCTCGCTTGTTCAAATTCCCATCCACCGAGCATTTCGAGGAGCGCGTTCACCAGTTTTTCCACACATCCCACATCCCACATCGCACATCAAACATCCAACATCCTACCTCCTCCCCAATGCCTCCCTACACGCCTGCCTTCCTGCTTCTATCAATTCCTCCGATTTGTAAAAATCAAATACTGAAGCAGAAGAATGTGAGATGTTTATAATTACATCGGGCTTGTGCTTTTCGATAGAAATATTGGCAACTTTGTTTTGGGCCAGGTTAATCGAGTCGGAAATTATATCGAACATATTCACTGCTTTGGGTTTAGGCTGCCTCCCATTTCGGTATTTTTCAACATAATGATCAATCACATCCGACCATCTTTCGTTCAGTGCCGCGCGTACCTTGCCATAATGTTGTTCCAGCGAAACCAGTTTAGGCATATTTAACGGAGACTGGTAAGGTATATTTGCATTCACGTTTACAGCTATAAGCACATCATTTTCGGTTCGATGAACCAAGTCGAGTGGCAATGGATTTAAAACACCGCCATCCACAAGCATCATGCCTTCGTGTGTAACAGGGAGAAAAACCGTGGGAATGGAACTTGAAGCCCTTATTGCAAGCAACAAACTCCCTTTGTCGAATACTACTTCCTTGTGGCCGATAAGGTCGGCAGCCACGCAGGTATAAGGAATTGGCAACTCCTCGATGCTGGTTTTCCCGATAAATTCATCAAGCATTTTTAAAATCTTTTTGCCTTTAATCAGTCCGCCATGTCCGGTAGTTAAATCCATAAATTTTATAACGTCCATTTTGGTAAACCGGAGCAGAAACTCGGTAAATTCGGGCAGCGAGCCTTTTGCATATATGCCGCCAACCAGCGATCCCATGGATGTGCCGGCAACCGAAGTAATGGTATAGCCCGAAGAAAGAAGCTCCTGAATTACGCCAATATGTGCCACGCCCCTCGCGCCACCACTCGACAACACCAATGCTGCATTTTTAGCCATGTTTTTTTTTAGATTATATAAGCTGTAAAATCAACCCCCTTCAATTCGTTATCTTTGCCATAGATTTACTCATAAATATATTTTCTTTTCAAAGGTAGTTCTTTCGACAGGCAGTTCGACAGTCTCACTTTGGCACTCACACTTTAGCATTCACACTTTAGCATTCATTGTAGCACTCAGTGTAAAAATCACAATCCGAGGATTTGAATTAAACAAAGTCAATAAACATACACTATGTATATTGGTGTATGGTTAAAAATCGAAAAACTGTCATTTTCGTAATGTTTACAAGTCTTGTAGAAGCAATTCAATTAAAGCCACTAGCTTTTTAAACTCTTTGAGAATTGAAAATTAGTCCGGAAGCAAATTTATTTAATATTTAGCGAATTCCCTTTATAAAATCGTAGTATTGAATCCACTCCGAAAAGGCCGATTAACCACAAAGTATTACACTGAGTAACCACCGCGCTTGCCGATGTGGCTGCCGAAGTGGAACAAAGTCCACGAGTTTACCCGATATTGCAGACTTTTAGGTGTTAAATTCGGCAAATTTTCGCCTGCGCCAAAGCCAAACTTTCCTTGCATCGCATGATACTGCTTCGTTAAGGTTACCATTGTATAGTTTTGAATATCATGATTTCGAGAGCTTTTGTTTTCTTTGCGCTACCTTGGTAGGCACTCCGAAAGAGCAAACTTGCCACTCAGCAAACCGCTTGGTAGATTCCTATGCATTAGGGTTTTCGGGGTTGGCTTAGAAGTATCAACCCTCTAAACATTTCGTTTCCAGGAGTAAAAACCATTGCCGAACAAGCAGTTTTAAATTTATCTGTTAATTTATTAACAGGTGGCTAAAAAAATATAATTTTGCTCCGTGAAACTCTTAAAAAAGAGCCTTCCCCAACCCTATTATCCAATACAAAAATGAATAAAATAAGCGAACACCCGATTCTTGAAGTGCCTGTAAGCGAAAAAATTAGCTTTCAATTTGAAGGGATTACCGTAACCGGCGAAAAAGGTTTTACCATTGCGGCAGCCCTGCACCAGGCAGGTCTCCCGGTACACAGCCACAGTTTGTCGAACCGCGAGCGCAGCCTCGAATGTGGAATTGGCAAATGTGGTGCCTGCGAAATGTTGGTTGACGGTCAAATCCGCCGGATTTGCATTACCAAGGTTGATGGCATTAAAAATGTTGGCGAAATCCCTCATGATTATTCCCCCGAAGCTATTCCGGTTAACACCGAAAAACCTATTGATATTTATAAAACAACAGTCGCCATAATTGGTGCTGGTCCAGCCGGATTGGCTTGCCGCGAAGAACTCCTGAAACAAGGCATTGATAATATAGTTATAGATAATAACGACAAAATTGGCGGCCAATTCCTGATGCAGACTCACCAGTTTTTCTTTTTCGAGAAAGAAAAGAAATTTGGCGGGATGCGCGGATTCGATATTGCCAAAACACTTGCAGGCGACAACCATGATGGAATCTTTTTAAACAGTACGGTTTGGGATTTGCTCGAAGGGAAGAGGATTGCTGTAAAGAATATCCTTACCGATGAAATATATTATGTTGATGCTGACTATCTGGTAGTTGCAACTGGCGCTGTGCCATTTATGCCAATTTTCGAAAACGATGATTTGCCTGGGGTTTATACCGCAGCCGTTGTGCAAAAAATGATGAACAACGAGCTGACTTTGCTTGGTAAAAAAGTGCTCACAGTGGGTGCGGGCAATATTGGATACCTTACCTCGTACCAGTTGATGCAGGCTGGTGCCGAAGTGAAAGCAATTATCGAAGCACAAGGCCACGAAGGAGGTTTCCCTGTGCAGGCCAACCGGGTGCGGCGACTTGGAATCCCAATTATGACTTCGCAAATCTTGCTAAAAGCTTTGCCAAACGAAGATAATACCGGGATAATTGGGGCAGTGGTTGCCGATTGCAGGAATTTTGAACCCATTCCTGGAACCGAAAAAATTATTGAAGGCATTGATGTAATTAACATTTGTACAGGATTAGTTGCTGACGATCAGTTGATTATAAAAGGCAATGAAATTTTTGGCCGCAATTGTTATGGTGCGGGCGATGCCATACGCATTGGCGAAGGAACCAGTGCTGTTTTGCGCGGGAGCCAGGTTGCCTTCGAAATAATACAGGACTTGGGAGAAAACGTTGACTATGATAAATACCTTAACGTTTCGAAGGAATATATTGATTCGCAGCAACATCCTCTGCGGGTTATACAGGATCCGTACAAACCTTCGACTGAACGTTTCAACGGAAAGCCTTTTGTGCAGATTGACTGCTTGTATGGTTTTGCCTGCAACCCATGCGAATTCGCCTGCCCTCATGGAGCCATAACCAAAACTTCGACAAGCACGGTGCCACAACTCGATTTTGATAAATGTGTAGGTTGTATGGATTGCGTTTATCAGTGTCCGGGGCTGGCAATTTTTGGTTACGCACCAAAAAAGGACTGGCTATTCCTTCCAATAGAATACTTTGCACAGGAAAATAAGGAGGTTTATCTGGTTGACAATCAAGGCAAAATACTTGGGAATGGCATTATTGAAAAAATCCTGAAAAAACCAAACAAGACAAATATTGCAAGGGTAAAATCACTTGATATTCATGGGGAAGCCCTAATGGAAGTCCGTGGTTTTATTATTAAGGAAAACTATCCGGCACCGGTTGTAATGAAAACAACCGATTACAAAAGCGAACATGAGATGTATGTTTGTCATTGCGATGATGTTACCTTAGGCGAGATTGTAAACACGATTGGCGAGCGCAAGTTTATTTCAGTTGATGAGATAAAACACACCACCCGCTTGGGAATGGGTGCCTGCCGCGGAAAACGCTGCATTCGCAGGCTTAAACAGGTATTGCGGGGCAAAGGCATAAGCATAGTAGGCGAAGCTACCCCACGCGGCCCGTTGAGCAACCAATTAGCCATGGGCGAGTTGTACCCAAAGAATTGTAAAGAAAATATTATAATCAACAATTCGAAAAACGCGGCACGAATTGTTGAAGTGCCTGCATTAATAGCTGGTGGAGGCATTGGCGGCAGCGCCCTTTTCCGTTACATGGCTGAGGCTGGTATGAAACCAACGCTGATAAACTATGGGCGCGGTGCTTCGTGGCGCAATATTGCAGGTGGCCGCCCCGCTTTTAGTTTGCCCGAAATAGCCGATATTGCGCGGCATAATTTGGAAATATTCAAGGAACTGCAGAAAATCCGCGATATAAATTTCCTTTCGACCCGGTATATCAACTTTGCGCACGACGATGCTACTTTTAAAGCCTTGGAAGATTCGCGTTTGTGGTCGGATGCGTATATGGTAGATGCAAAAGATTATGCAAAAGAGATTTCGCCAAACATCAACCCTAACCTCGGCAAACTGTATCAGGCGGCACTTATTACCCGCGACTGCTGGCAGGCAACCCCTGGCCGCGTAATTGACCTTATTCGCCGTATTGGCACCGAGAAAGGCGGTAAAATATACGAGGATTGCCAACTGCTCGATGTTCGGAAAGAAAATGGGAAATATATAGTGCTGGCTAAGGACCACGAAAAACATTATATCGAATTCCACACCCCACATTTTGTAAATTCGCTAGGACCTGAAGCCGATAAATTTTCGCAACAACTCGGCATCGAAACTGGCTTGTATCCTGTAAAACATCAGGCTTTTATCACACGAAGGCTGCCCAATATGGGCATTAACGGACAGCCCTTGGATATGCTGATTGACCGACGGAAATACAAAGGATTTACAGCCGTTTACGGACAGCAATTGGGTGAAACTGGCCAGATTATTGGTTGTGCTTCACCACAGATCGAACCTAAGGAAACGGACAAAAATTTAAAGATCAACTCAAAGGAATTTCTTGAAATAATATCGGAGGTATTTGTTGATTGGTTGCCTCAACTATCGTCTGTTGGTTTACAGGCAGTTTGGGCTGGCTATTATGTGGAACCCCGAATGATACTCGATCCGGAACACGGGTTGTTTGTGGGCTTCCGCGGACAAGGGTTCATGTTGGGCCAATACCTTGCCAAAATATATGTGGATAAATTAATGGGTAAAGAAGTACCATCGTATTTCGACAGGCTCAAGCTGAGTGGCGATGGGCTTTTGGAGAAAGCCTTCAAATAGAGTAATCAAGCAATTTTTTGAAACGAAAAAGGGCAACCATTAGCTGCCCTTTTTCGTTTTGTCAAATTTTTATGTCCTGCTGAACATTTTCTTGAATGTAGTCTTGTCTTCCTGATCCTTTTTGGTATCATCGGAATAATAACCGTATCCGCTCTTGTGTCCGTATCCATAGCCGTAACCGTATCCATAGCCGTAACCATAGCCGTAGCCGTAGCCGGTTTTGTCAGGTTTCACGTCGTTTACAAGTACAGTGGTGTTGGCTACATTCCTTTTTTCAAAATCCTTCGAAATCATTTCGAAAGCCTTCTTTAAGGTAAGGTGCTGACGAACAAGAAGGATATTAACATCAGTATGTTTAAGCAAGAGGAAAGCATCGGTAACGATACCAACCGGCGGTGTATCTATAATGATATAATCGTACATTTCCTTCAGCTTGGTAATCAACTCACCGTTCTTCCTGGAAGCAATAAGCTCGGCAGGGTTTGGTGGAACCGGACCAGCGGTAATAACATCTAAATGTGGTACTGGCGAAATCTGGATAATTTCCTCAAGTGTACTTTTACCAATCAGGTACGAAGTAATCCCATGGGTGTTTTTCAAACCAAAATCCTGATAGATTTTCGGTTTACGCAAGTCGTAACCAAGAATAACCGTTTTGCGCTCGAACTGGGCAAAAATACAAGCAAGGTTCACAGAAGTAAAGGTTTTTCCCTCGCTTACACTGGTACTGGTAATTAATATGGTATATTTTTCCTTACCCTGCACCATATATTGCAGATTGGTACGCAATGCCCTGAAAGATTCGGCTACCGATGATTTTGGGCTGGCATAAGCAACAATTGGGCTTTCGTGCTTATTGTGCAACACGTGTCCAATTACTGGCAATTTAGTATGGTTTTCGATATCGTTTTTACTAACCATTTTGTTGGTCATATAATCCTTGCCATAAATATAAAGCAGAGGGATAAGTAAACCAAGTATAAATGCAATAGTATAGTTGAGGCTGGTTTTAGGGAAAACCTGCTCCTGTACAGTTATATCAGCTACATCAAGTACCTCGTTATCGGGTGTGTTGCTGGCTTTTGTGATGGCAGCTTCCGAACGTTTTTGAAGTAGGTACGTATAAATTTCATCGTTCAGTTTGTATTTTCGCTCAATTCCCAACAGTTGGCGTTGTGTTGCAGGCAAGTTGCGGAAAAAGCCTGAAAGCTTGTCGATGCGAGAATCAATATCTTTTATACTGATGTCAGAAGTCTTTACAATATTGTTTATACTTTCGGTAAGTGATTTCTTTGTGTTGGCTATTTTTTGGTCAACCGCCAAAATCATTGGGTTATTTGGCTTCGAACTGATAAGCCTTTCAGCTTTATCATTATAAAGCATGGTAAGTTGTGTGAGGATTTGCGTCAATATCGGATCGTCAATACCCATCGAAGATGGAACAACTACCCCGTTTAGGTCATCTTTGTTTTTCAGTATATACTCCTTCAGGTTGTTGTAGTATTTGGCTTTTACCAAAAGCACTGCTTTTTCCTTTTCAAGTTCAGTGATGCTTTGGTAAACCTGTTGCGACTGTGCATCGAGGTTCATGATCTGGTTGTTCATGCGGAAGTTCTGCAACACGCTTTCGTTGGTATTCAACGAGTCGCGGATTTCAATTAACTGGCTATCAATAAAAACTATGGTATTTATTGCAATCCTGTTTTTCTTTTCCAAACCTAAAATCAAATATTCACGTGTAAGTTGGTTAAGAAAATCTACTGATTTTTGTGGGTTGTTGCCTTTGAGGGCAATCTCAACAATGGATGCTTCTTTGTTTATTGGTTCTATCTCAAAACCTTGAAACTCTTTTGTCAAAGCTTCGAGTGAGTTAAAGGTAAAAAAGAAATGTTGGTTCAAATCCGTTTTCCTGTTGTATTTAGCAGTTTTATCAACACGGAAACTAAAGTTGGCATTCGAAATTTCTTCACCAAACCGGTGTTTCTTATCGTATTTTAGAGTTGCAACCTTTTTGGGGCTTTCTTTATAAGAGCGGTAATCGTACAATGAAAGCTCCTGTCCATCGGCAACAAGCTGATATTCGTTATCGGAAAGTATGGTTACATAAAAATTAAGGTTCCCGACAGGCTGTAATCGGGACGTGTCAATTGTAACTTTAAATGGCGATTCGTTATATAACTCGGTTGTGATAAAATTGTCCTCCTTAAAATTGGAAACTGAAAAGTTCAGCGATTTTACGGTGCGGGCAACTAATGAGCGCGATTTAAGTATGCCAATTTGGTTTTGCAGTTTTTGGGTGTTTGTAATATTGCCAAACCCAATTAGGGATTGCATATCGTTCATACCTCCTTTTTCTTCCGAAATAAGTACGGTTGATTTTACCTTGTACATAGGCTTAGTGTATTTGTTGAACAAAAATGCAATAAGCATTACCAGCACTATCGTAATAAAAAACAAGTACCAGTAGCTCAGCAGTTTGTAGAGCAGGGCAATATAATCAACAGTCCCTTCTTGCTCTTGGGACTGATTGTAGGTTGGGTAGCCAGCCGTGGCCGGGTTGTAGCTTGGGTAGCCTGCAGCCGTTTTGTCGTAGCTCGGGTAGCCTTCGGCAGTTCTGTTGTAACTTGGATAGCCTGGTTCCATCTATTTAAAGTATTGTGCTATTAAAAGTGCGGTTGTAATTGTTGAGAAAATCAGGACATAAGGAAATGCCTCGAAAGCAAAGGATTTGTTCTTCAATGGCTCAATGTAAACAATATCATTGGGCTGGAGATAATAATTAGGGGATGAAAGGATATCCTTACTCAACAAATCAACCACGGTAATGGTATTTTTATCGCCTTCCTTCCTAATAATTTTCACCTTGTTGCGGTCGGCAAAGGTTGTGAGGTCGTTGGCCATGGCAATAGCCTCAAAAATATTTACCCGGTTGTTATAAATAGGATATTTCCCGGGGTTTTTCACCTCGCCCAGTACCGAAACGTTAAACAATACAAGTTTAACCACCACACTCGATTCTTTCAGTATTTCATCGGCTGCCTTGTTCAAGCTAACTTCCATTTCGGAAACGGTATGGCCATTGGCAAATATTTTACCAAGCAGCGGGAAATTTATATAACCCGAATCGTTTACCATATAACTTGTGAGATACAAACTCTGATCTCCATAAGCTTGATAATTCTGGTTATTTGCCCCTCCTGTAATGGTAGAAAATATTTCGTTGCTTTTTTGGTCGAGGGTCAAGATGCGGACGTATAAATAATCGCCGGGCTTGAGCTTGTAATCCGGTATAGTGTTTTTATACACGTAAGCCGTGGTATCGCCTTCCTTATCCTGTAAGTATTTCACTTTGGACATTGGGACGCATGAAAATACAACTAAACTGACTATTGTTAAATAAAGCAGTTTAAATGCAAGATGCTTATTCTTCATAAGATTTTTGTTAACAAATTTAAGACAATACAACATAAAGCGGCAAAGATATACCTTTTCTGCAAGATATTTGCCGCTTTTTGTTTCTTTTATTTAGGCAATGTTTACACTGTCAACAGTTCGCCCTTCAGCGTAGCGGCTGTACAACCAATGATTTTTACTTTTACATAGTCGCCGGCATTGTACGAACTTCGCGGAAAAACCACCACTTTATTTTGGCTTGTCCGACCAAAAAGCTGTTGGTCCGAGCGCTTCGAAACCCCTTCGGCCAACACTTCAAATTCTTTTCCTACATCAAGCTTGTTGCTTTTTAAGGAAAGTTCCTGTTGCATGGCAATAATTTCGTCTAACCGCCGGCTTTTAACTTCCTCGGGAACATCATCAGGATATTTTTTGGCTGCAATCGTATTCGGCCTTTCGGAATATTTGAACATATAAGCATAATCGTATGCAACTTCGCGCATGGCCGAAAGTGTATGCAGATGATCCTCTTCGGTTTCGGCACAAAACCCGGCAATAATATCGGTTGTTATGGCACAATCGGGAATTATCCTTTTTATTGCAGCAATCCTGTCCATGTACCATTCGCGGGTGTAGCTGCGTTTCATCATTTCGAGAGTTCTGGTGCTGCCTGATTGTATCGGTAAATGTATTGATCGGCAAATGTTTTCGTGCGAAGCAATTACTTCGAGCAATTCGTCAGATATATCTTTGGGGTGCGAAGTTGCAAAACGCACCCTGAGCTGCGGGCTTACCAATGCTACTTGCTCCAGCAAAGCCGGAAAGCCAATTTTATCCCCGTTTTCTTCCCAATTGTACGAATTTACGTTTTGCCCCAACAAAGTTACTTCCCGAAAGCCATTTTCAAAAAGTTCTTTCGCTTCCTTCACAATAGTTTGCGCGTTGCGGCTACGTTCTTTGCCACGTGTGTACGGAACCACGCAATACGCGCAAAAATTTTCGCATCCACGCATGATACTGATAAATGCTGTAACCCCACTGCCTCCGGTACGCACAGGATTTATGTCTGCGTAGGTTTCGTCGGCCGAGAGCAAAACATTTATCGCTTTTTGCCCGCTTTCTACTTGCTCTAACAATTGAGGCAATTGCCGGTAGCCATCAGGGCCAACGATCAGGTCAATATGGCGTTCCTCTTCCAGAAGTTTATCTTTTAGCCTTTCGGCCATGCAGCCCAACAGCCCAATTATAAGCCCCGGTCGTTTGCGTTTTAAAGAATGTAGTTCGTTTAAGCGATTGCGCACACGTTGTTCGGCATTATCACGTATGGAACAGGTATTCAACAAAATCAGATCGGCGGTTTTTATATCAGATGTTGATTCGTAGTTCAGGGTTTCTAATATTGAGGCTACTATTTCACTATCCGAAATATTCATCTGGCAGCCATACGTTTCAATGTAGGATTTCTTTTTATTTTCCACTTTTTTATTGCAAATCAAGAATTGAAGAAATTTTAATTTTTTGGGTTGGCGAAATTACAACAATTATAAGTACAAATTGTTTCGAATAAGAATCAGTCAATCAGATATATAGTAGATTTTTATATCTAAACGGAAGTTTTTGGGCTTCCAATTATAAATGCACATACCAAAGCTTTGCGAAACAAAATGTCGGACTTTTGTATTTTTATTGCGTTACTTTGCACCCGTTTTTCTGGATATAAATATAAATGTATGAGCAAAAATCTTGTAATTGTTGAATCACCGGCCAAGGCCAAAACCATAGAAGGATATTTGGGGAAAGACTTTATCGTGAAATCAAGCTTCGGCCATGTACGCGATCTTTCGACCAAAGAACTTGGTATTGAAGTAAATAACCACTTCAAACCTGTTTATGAAGTGATGCCTGACAAAAAGAAAGTAATCAGTGAGTTGAAAAAACTTGCCGACAGTTCGGATACCATTTGGCTGGCAACTGACGAGGACCGCGAAGGGGAAGCCATTTCGTGGCACCTTGCCGAAGTGCTGAACCTAGACCATTCGAAAACCAACAGGATTGTATTTCACGAAATTACCAAAACTGCAATTTCGGAAGCCATAAAATCGCCCAGGCGGATAGACCAAAACCTTGTAAATGCTCAACAAGCACGCCGTGTGCTCGACAGGCTTGTAGGTTTTGAACTCTCGCCCATACTCTGGAAAAAAGTAAAGCCATCACTATCGGCTGGCCGTGTACAAAGTGTTGCGGTAAGGCTTATTGTGGAGCGCGAAGAAGATATCCGAAAATTTGAATCTACTTTTACCTACAAAGTAAGTGGCCTTTTTGAAGTGAACAACGATAAAGGTTCGGCTACTTTTAAAGCTGATCTGCCCAAAAGGTTCCAAACCCTTGACGAAGCCCGCGCTTTTCTCATTTTATGCGGCAAAGCAAATTATTCGGTTGCCGATGTTGAGAAAAAACCTGGCAAACGCTCGCCTGCGCCACCATTTACCACTTCCACTTTACAACAGGAAGCCAGCCGCAAACTTGGTTTCTCGGTTAGCCGTACCATGACTGTGGCGCAGCAATTGTACGAAAGCGGGAAAATAACCTATATGCGTACCGATTCGGTAAACCTTTCGCAAACAGCATTGGGGATGGCAAAGGACGAAATCATAAAACAGTTTGGACCCGAATACCATAAATCGAGACAGTTTGCCACTAAAAGCAAAGGTGCACAAGAAGCTCACGAGGCCATCCGCCCATCTTACATGAATAGCAGCACTATTGAGGGCGATGCTTCACAGAAAAGGCTTTATGAACTGATTTGGAAACGCACAATCGCTTCGCAGATGGCTGATGCCATTTTAGAAAAAACGAATATTAATATTGATTTGTCAAATAGCCCAGAACAGTTTGTGGCCCTGGGCGAAGTAATCAAGTTCGATGGGTTCCTGAAAGTTTATATGGAATCGAGCGATGATGATACCGAACAGACCGAAGGGTTGCTGCCACCGGTTACAAAAGGCGAAAAACTTGGCATGCACCACATTGAAGCCAATCAGAAATTTACCACAAGCCAACCCCGCTATACAGAAGCCAGCCTGGTAAAAAAACTTGAAGAACTTGGTATTGGCCGTCCATCTACGTATGCACCAACCATTTCGACAATCATAAAACGTGAATATGTTGTTAAGGAAGACCGTGATGGGAACACCCGCGACATAAAACATCTATTGCTTAAAGATGGAAAAATAAAAGAAACGGTAAAACACGAAAAGTTTGGTTACGAAAAATCAAAACTCTTCCCAACTGATACCGGGGAACTGGTAACGCGTTTCCTGCAGCAGTATTTCGACGACATCATGGATTATAATTTCACCGCCAGTGTTGAAAAGGAATTTGATGAAATTGCAGACGGGCTTAAAGCCTGGAACTTGATGATTGGTGAATTTTACACCCCATTCCATAAAAAAGTACTCGAAACCCTCGAAAGCGGCGAAAAAGCCAAAGGCGAAAAACTGCTTGGGATTGACCCAGGCTCGGGGTTGAATATTTATGTGAAGTTAGGCAGGTTTGGCGCCATTGCGCAAATTGGTGAAACCGATTCACCTGACAAACCAAAATTTGCCGGGCTTCGCAAAGGACAAACTTTAGAAAACATCACCCTGGAAGAAGCAATCAAACTTTTTGATTTCCCACGCCTGCTTGGTCAGTTTGAAGATGCAGATGTTACTGTTGCTATTGGGCGTTTCGGGCCTTATGTACTGCACCAATCCAAGTTTTGCTCACTCAAAAAAACCGATGATCCCGCAAGCATTACCATTGAACGCGCCATCGAACTGATTGAAGAAAAACGGACTGAGAGTGCAAACCGCACAATTAAAGCATTTCCTGAAAGGCCTGATGTACTTGTACTTAATGGGCGTTATGGGCCATACATTGCAATTGGAAAAAGCAACATCAAAATACCAAAAGGCTCGGAGCCTGCCCAACTCACCCTTGAGGAATGTTTAAAACTCGGCGATGCTGCACCCGCACCAACAAAAAAGAAATTTGTCCCAAGAAAGAAAGGATAATTTGAAAATTCGGTAATTTGAAAATTTGAAAATGTGGGGATGTGATAATGCGGTAATGTGGTAATGTGATATTGCGGTAATGGGATAATGGGGTAATTTGGTAATGGGTTAATCCAATAATGGATTGATGGGAGAATTGAACAACTCACTATTTTTAACCTGAATCCACGGATATTCCTTTCTCCTTTCTCCTTTCTCCTTTCTCCTTTTCGCCCCTCGCCCTTTCTCCCTTTCTCTCTATCTCCTTTCTCCCAGTCGCCCTTCGCTCAGTCGCCCAGTCTCCCTTCACCTCCCAAAACCCCAAAACCTAATCCCAAAACCCTAACCCCAAACCATGCACATTTCCAGCTACTTTAAACCGGTCCAGGAAATCCTGCTTCCAATAGTTAAAGCTCAAACAGGTAAACGACTGGGCGAGGTTTTTGAAAAATATTCCACCGAAAAAGGATTCCCTGATCTTGCAAATATTGATTTGGCAATTTTTGGGGTTGATGACGACCGCAATTCAGTTGAAAATCAAGGTTGTGGAATGGCTTCGCAAAGTGTGAGAGAGTATTTATACAGGTTGTTGCCCGGCAATTATAATACAAAAGTAGCCGACCTTGGCGATATAATGCGTGGGAATACCATCGAAGACACTTATTTTGCAGTAACTGCAGTTGTTGAAACATTACTTGAATCCAATATAGTTCCGTTGATTATTGGCGGTGGGCAGGATTTAACTTACGCAATGTACCGCGCTTATAAGAACCGCAAAAACATCATCAATATTGCTGCGGTTGACAATATGTTCGACTTGGGCGAAGGCGAAGCGGAGTTAAACTCGAGGTCGTACCTCAGCCATATTATACTTCACAAGCCTAATTTTCTTTTTAATTTCACCAACATCGGTTATCAGACTTATTTTGTCGAACAAGGTGCAATAGACCTGATGCACAACCTGTTTTTCGACATTTACCGTTTAGGCTTGCTTCATAGCGACATAACCCAGGCTGAACCACTTGTGCGCAATGCGGATTTATTTTCCTTCGATATGTCAGCAATCAGACAAAGCGATGCCCCCGGAAACGCAAATGCCACACCCAATGGTTTTTATGGTGAAGAAGCCTGCCAGATAACACGCTATGCCGGGATGAGCGATAAGGTTACTTCGGCGGGATTTTTTGAAATGAACCCATCGCTTGACAGGAATGGGCAAACAGCGCATTTGTTGGCACAAATGATCTGGTATTTTATTGATGGTTTTTATCATCGCCAGGCGGACCACCCCTCTTCGGGCTCCGAAAACTATATCCGTTATACGGTTCAGGTTTCCGATTTTGATGAAGGGATTGTTTTTTATAAGAGCAAACCGACCGAACGCTGGTGGATGGAAATTAAATGCTCCGACAATATACGCGAAATGTACCGCCGGCATTACATCGTGCCTTGTTCTGCTGCCGATTACCAAACCGCTCTTGAGGATGAAATCCCTGATAGGTGGTGGCAAGCTTTTCAAAAGTTAATGTAAAGGCATACTTTGTATTCGAAACAAATGGAGAGAAACTCCTACTCCTAAATCCAATCTTTTTGATGGCTTTTTATTTACAGTAAATTTGTACCTTTGGTATTTCCAATTTGCCTTTAAGTCATTGTTCATCAATCGTTCCACACGACCTTTTAGAAAATGAAAGCGACAATTAAAAAGCCGGTTCAAAAACCCTTGCCCCAGCCAAAACCAGAACACAAAAAAACATCAGTAGGAAAAAACAAATATCTAATCCCGGCTTTACTTTCCATTTTGTTTATTATCAGCATATTAGATTTTTTACCTATGTTGAAAAACGGTTTTATAAATACATGGGACGATGGGGTTTATGTTATCCAGAACAAGTTGCTAGCTGACCTTTCATGGCAGGGAATTGTGAATATTTTCAGTTATGGCGACGATTTGCAAAAACAAATCAACAATTACCATCCGATAACCATACTTTCACTCGCCCTCAATTATAAATTTTCCGGATTATCACCCACTTCCTACCACCTTACCAACATGGTTTTTCATGCTTTTAATGCATTACTCGTTTTCTTATTCACATTTTATTTAAGCCGGAGACGGATATTGCCAGCTATAATTTCAGGTTTGTTGTTTGCCCTTCACCCGATGCACGTTGAATCTGTTGCATGGGTTTCGGAAAGGAAAGATGTGCTTTATACATTCTTTTTCCTGGGAGGATTGATTGCGTACTTAAAGTATCTGGAAGATGAAAAAACCTGGAAACTTGCCCTTGCGTTCCTGTTGTTTCTATTTTCGTGCTTATCGAAAGCAATGGCAGTGCCTTTTCCAATAATTTTATTGCTGATTGACTACCTCAACCGCCGCAATTTTTCGTGGAAACTTATTGTTGAAAAAATACCATTTTTCGGACTTGCCCTTGTTATTGGCTGGATGTCGGTTCATTTGCAGGCTCTCAGTGCCATAAACAAATTCGAAACTTTTACTTTTTACCAAAGGATCATGCACGCATCCTATGGTTTTGTTACCTATATCCAAAAATTTTTCTTCCCAGCCGACCTTTCCGCTTTTTATCCCTATCCTGCTATTACCAGCACCGGAGTTTTGCCGCTTCCGTTTCGGGTCGCACCATTCGTTTGTTTGGCTGTAGTTGGTTTGTTGATTTGGTTGGCAACCAGGAAAAAAGAAATGCCTCGAATAATCGTATTCGGAATATTGTTCTACTTTTTCACCGTTGCTTTGGTGTTGCAATTCCTTTCGGTTGGATTGGCAATAATGGCGGAGCGTTATACTTATATCCCCTATATCGGGCTTGCTTTCATTGTTGGGATGGTTGCCGATTATTTTATTCAAAAAAAATCATCGGTCAGATACGTTGGCTGGGGACTTTCAGTTGCTACAGGAATCCTTTGCCTTGTGTTTTTCTTTAAAACAAACGATAGGACAAAAGTTTGGAAAAATGACATTTCCCTTTGGTCGGATGTTTTGAAACAATACACAGATGGGCGAATGAATTTTATTTACGAAAAACGTGCCGAAAAGTATCTTGAAAAGGATGAATACGAAGCTGCCCTTTCTGATTATCTGTCTATTACTACCAATAACCCAAGCAATACCCTTGCACTCGAAAGCATTGGCCGTATTTATGGCAAATACTACAACGACTTAGGAAAAGCTATTGAATACCTCGAAAAAGCCTACGCCACCGACCCCAAGAATCCAACTGTTTTAAGTAGCCTTGGTGTGGCAATGGGCATAAAAGGCGATTTTGCCAAATCCCTCGATTATCTTTTACAGGCTTATGAGCTAAACAAAGCTGATACCAGTTTAATGCTCAATATATCTGCGAGTTACAATAATTTGGGCATGACGGAAAAAGCGAAAGAAATAGATAGGCAGATTAACTCCATAAGAGCAAAAAAAGGCAGTTGACATAATCGTAGATTTATGTTCAATTGTCAGGAATTTGTAACCTGGTAAAGATAACCTGCCAATAAATCTTAAAATTGCAATTTTTATAAATTCCATACTGGCAAAATTTCCTGTTGGATAGTATTCTTATTCAAGCGTTTGATTCTTCACTTTTCAGGCAGAGGTGTTTAACTTGCTGTTTTTACTATTAAATTTGCCCGGTTAACCGCATAAAAAAATGGAACCATACAATTTAGCATTTGCATTCGTGGCGGCTCTGTTAGCAGGATTTGTAAATGCAATTGCCGGAGGAGGAACCCTGATTTCATTCCCTGTCCTGATTGCAATTGGCATCCCGCCAGTTGCTGCCAATATTACAAATACCATTGCGCTCTGCCCTGGTTATTTTGGAGGGTTTATTGCCCAGCGAAAAGACTTGATTCCACAGAAACAACGTTTATTGAAAATATTGCCGGTGAGTATCCTTGGTGGAATTGCAGGCGGGCTTTTGTTGCTGAACACTTCCGAAAATTCATTCCGTAATTTAATTCCATACTTAATTTTATTAGCGGCAATGCTTCTTGCATTACAGCCCGTATTGAAAAAATCGGTAGAAACCCGGCTGCAAAAGTCTGCGCGTCATAAATCTAAAAACGCACTTATGCTTTTGGTGATTTTTATCGCTGCCATATATGGAGGGTATTTTGGTGCGGGATTGGGAGTTATCCTTCTTGCAACTCTAGGCTTGTTGATTGACGATTCCCTTGTTAAGCTGAATGCATTAAAACAAGTTATCTCGCTTAGGCATTGTAACGAAATAACTTGTTTATTTTAATTCGAAGTTGTATCTTTGGCGAATGAAAGATACAGAATTAATATCAAAGCGACACAAGATTCTATCTCCATTTCTGGATGAGA
>CAJAXK010000012.1 GCA_903946925.1 uncultured Bacteroidales bacterium
TGCCACAAGCAAAAACTTTCTTGCGAAGGACTGGCCTTATAAAAATACAATAGCGTTTCTTAGACGGAGGTATGTGCAGAAGGCATGTGGGTAGCAATACACAGCAACGACAAAAGCCTGGAATTGTGCCATCTTCCATGCCTTGTATTGCGGGAAGATACCTTCGGCTTAGAAACGCATTGTATTTTTATAAAGCCTTGATTTTTTGTTACTTTTTGATCAAGCAAAAAGTAAGGAAAAGAGAATGTGTTCAAATCAATAATACCCATCAAGAAGTAAATTCTGATCATTTTACCGTCAACAAAAGAGCCAGCACATCAAAAAAAATATGTAACCAACCAAAAAGGGGGGAAAGACTATGTTTTTACATTGTTTTCGCTTGCTTGGGCATGCATCTCTTTCTGCTTATGTAGATTTATTATAAGCTTGCATTGAACCTTTCTTCTCAAACGAGGATCAACAACCGTGAAGATGAATGTACAAATTCAATGTTTGAACGAAATAGGCATATTCCGTAACGGTATTGCTCCGTTTATAAATGCATATTATGCCAAAAAAACATCAATTTAAAGGATAAGAGCCTAAACGCCCATTCAATTCGTAGTAGAACATTTCAACTAAGGGCATTCTACAAACCCTGAACCTGTTTGTCGTTAGGATACAAGGCTTTTAATTGTTGGAGGTATTTTGCAGCCTTTTCGGCGTTGTTTTGCTTGCTGTGAAAAACAAACAAAGCATACAAAATATCATAATTTCCGGCATCCCTGCTCAGACCTTTAACCAAAGCAGATTCACATTCCGCATTTTTGCCAATCATTTGGTAAAGCAAACCGAGATTGTAATATATCCTTGGATTGCCATCGGTTTTTTGAGTTGCTGATTCGAGCAGGGCAATAGCTTCAGGGAATTTCTGCTGTTCGGCATACAGCAAAGCAAGGTAATAATAACCGTCAGTAGCCTCGGAATGGTTCGTAACCAAATCCCTAAATAGGGCCTCAGCTTGATCCAATTTTCCTTGCTGATAATAAATCATAGCCAGATTGGTTTTTGCCGGGAAAAAGAGGTTATCGATTGCAATGGCCTCCTTATAATTTTCCTCTGCTTTTGCCAAATCATTACGTTTTGAATAATAATTACCCAGATTGTAGCGGCCTGATGGGAAATCGGCCACATACTCCTGCGAGAACCTGTATTCGTCGGCTGCCTTTTGCAAGGCATCAAATTGGATTTTGTTAAATTTACTTTGCGGAAAAGTGATAAGCCTGTTGGCCGCTTCCATCCGTACCGATTTTATGGGATCGTTGAGCAAGGGAACAAGGTTTTTGAACAAAGTTACCGAATCAGCAGCCATATAATTTTCGGCTGCGGCATGTCGCAACAAGGGATCAGGATCATTCAATGCTTTCTTCACTGCTTCATGAGCCTTTGTGCTTTGGTAGGCCGAAAGGTAGGATATTGCAGTTGCCCTGATAATTTCAGGATACAGATTGCTGTTAATTATTTTTAGAAGTCCTACATCTGCGCCAGGTTTTCCATCGTAAGCTTCAGCCAGAACAGAACCATAATGTGGCTTCCGTTTTTCACCATACCATTTATTTACCCATTGCAAAGCCCACAGATCCGATTTGTCGTCGTGGCAATTGATGCAGGCGTTAGGCGTACCCAACGAAATGGAAAGATCGGGACGTGGAATGCGCATACTATGATCGAACCGCTTATCAACTCCCATGTAATAACGGCCTGGCATATGGCAATCGCGACACAGTGCTCCATCGCCAGACACAAGTTTTTCGCCACGCTTATTTACAAAACTGTTTCCGGCTTCCCCTTTCGATTTATGAAAATGATGGTTGTAAGTATTGTATTCGTCAGTCTTGTGGCATTGCAGGCATAGTGCATTCCCTTCAAATGTACGCTTCAGGCTATGCGGATCGTGGCAGTCGCCGCAACGAACATCTTTCATATACATTTTGCTTTGTGTAAACGAAGCATATTCATAATCTTCGTCCAAAAACTGCCCATCAATATTGTAAGTTGGCCGTGTTGGCAACTGGGGTATTGCATAATTCAAAAATTCACTTTTCGAATGATCGTACACGCCAAGGCTGCTACGGCGGGCATGGCAAGGTGCGCATGATTCAACATATTGACGGGAAGTAATCTTGCTGGTTTTCACCAACAAACCGGCATTTCTATCTTGTGGCCTGCCCATTTCGGGCAAGCGTGCCCATTCAATATGGGTCGATCCCGGACCATGGCATGCTTCACAGTTTACATTTATATCCTGCCATGTAGTATTATACGACTTTGTTTTGAGGTCAAAGTTTTTCTGCAGATTGGTGGAATGGCATTCAGCACACATGCTGTTCCAGTTTTGGGCCTGATTGGTCCAATATAACCAATTGTCGGGTTTAAGGTCTTCGGGCTTATAAATCATTCCAGCCATGTGAAACCATTTCTTTGTAATTGTATTCCATGCAATTGGCAGGCACTGGTATTTTCCGTTCCCGAAAGGTATAAGGTATTGCTGAAGCGGACGGATTCCAAAGGTATAAGCAACCTGATATTCTTCCATTTTGCCGCCGATGCCTTCGGTAAAAACGTAAAATTTACCGGCACGTTTATAAAACTTGCTGGTTTTACCATTGAACGTAAATTCAGCATTGTTAAAATCGCCGGCAACCGAAGTATCCGAAGCCACTGCCATTGCACTGTCGTGGTCGGAGCCTTTCCATAAACGGTATTCTTTCTGATGGCATTCTATGCAGGCTTTACCACCTGTAAATACGGCTTTTTCGATTTCCTGTGTTTGGGAAACGTTACGGTTTAGAAGCAACGAAAGCGGGATGCTTAGCACAATCACCACGGTAGCAATTAGGCCGGTAGTTTTCCAGGCGTTATAGTTCATGGGTATCATGCGTATTGGAGTTGGTCATTCCTAAATATATTGCGTTCCTGTAATGTGCCTATATCAACTTTAACAATTCCGTTTTCGATCATAACAGGGTAATAGTCGAGTGCCCTGACGGCAGGAGGGTTTAACACTTCACCGCTGATATCAAATGCTGAAGAATGGCATGGGCAGATAAAACGGTTCTTTTCTGGTTCCCATGCAATGGAGCAGCCCAAATGTGTGCATCGAAGGGAGAGTGCGATAAATCCGCCATCCTGCAACCTGGCCAGATAAAAACGCCCACCCATAAATGCACTTACCGAGTTTTTGGCAAAGGAATCGGCAGGTCCGGCTTCAAGCAATTGTTTTGGCGATGCACTATTCCCCGATTTGCCCGAAAA
>CAJAXK010000013.1 GCA_903946925.1 uncultured Bacteroidales bacterium
CGCAAGTTCGTTAAGTTTGCTGTGCATCATGGCGCGGTTGGAATAATAATTGGCCAATATTCGTTTGGAGTAAAACACATCTGTTTTAAACAGTTTGTCCAATTCATCATATACAACACGCAGGTTATCGAATTCGCGGTAATTATAATACAAAAAAGTAAGTCGCACTGCCGCCCTGTATCGTGTGTAGCCATCCAAGCTCGGGTCGTTGAAAGTGGTTTTCAGGAAATCGCTGTAATGGATCGGTTCCGCATCAAGGGTTTCGTGTTGCCGTATTATCTCCTCGGCCGCTTGGTTAAGCCTTATGTTTATTTCCATGCTGCGGTTGTAGGCAGCTTCGTATTTTTGTAAATAGTTATTTATAGGTTTGTAAAACTGGTTTCGCACCCTGATAAGCAGGTAATCCCTGAAATACTGCAAAAGCTCGTAAAAACGCAGAAAAAAATACTGCGAAGGGCCAATGGTTTTCACATAAGCTAATATTTCCTTTTCTTCTTCCGATGTTATGGCATCAATCATTACCTGTTTTTCGGTGTAGGCAAGCCACTCGTAAAATTTATCCACATCGGCCTTGTCGAGTGCCTGGGTTATCCAGGTTTTGATGTAGGAATACGCCCGTTTGTCAATTGCCGGATCGTACTCCCTGTTTTTGAGGTGGTTATGGCAATTGTAATGGATTATATCCAGGATTTGTTTGTTTACGCCCTTGCTAAAATGCTGTATGCCCAACAAGTAATCAGCTTCGTGCGGATACAGTTGGTTGGCAAAATCGCTGAAAGTAACAAGCTTTAACCTCATGTGCTTTTATTTGGGGTTGAAAGTACAAATAAAATTCCGGTTGCCGGGAAAGGCTGTTGCAATAGCCAATGCCAAAGCCTTTAAATCATCAATATTTTCAACATAAATTAATATTAGTATCCGCTTGCATACCCATCTCTTAAAAAGAAAAGTTACTCTTCGTCCCATTTCGGCAACCGCTCTGTGTCGCTTTGCACCTACTTTGCGTAACTCAGCGGTAAAATAAGTTTAAACGCAGGGAATCACAGATTTTCTTCGCAGAGGATCACAAAGTCATAGCATATCCACTATTCTTTTTCTTGACTTCGACACTTGGGTACTGCAGAACGATTTAACGCTTTTAGAATCGTATAAACGGCATAAAAATAATTTTTTATGGGCGATTATTCGATTCTCATGAACTCAACTGTGAATAGGGTGGCGCATTGTCGAAGTCAGGAAAATAAAAAACATTTTTAATGGTATAATTGGTGAAATAAACCAAATGAACCCCTGCTTGCCTGAAAGATCCAATCAAACAATTCACTTTAAACTCATGAGCTAACTAAACTTTATCTTGCGATTGCCTATGGCCGGTTTAACCATGTGAGTTCAAAAATTATATCTTGTGTTTAAGTCACCATCGCACATCCGACATCGCACATCCGACATCGCACATCCCACAACCTTCCTATAAACCGATAATTTTCTCGGGACTCAAACCGGTCTCCTTGCCTATTTCCTCGGCGCTTGCTCCATTTAGTTTCATATAAGTGGCAAGTTTAATGGCAAGGGCTTGTTTTTGCTTGCGTTCCTCTTCCTTTTGGGATTTCTCAAGCTGTTCCCTTTTTTCGGCCTCTTGCTTTGTTTTTAGAGCTTCTTGTTCCCTTTTTTCGGCTTCGGCTATTTTCTTCAAATACTTGGCCTCCTGCTCATCGAAAATAATGTCGATTTCTTCTTCGGCCTCTAATTTGCGCCTGAATTCTTCGTCCATCAATGGCCCTTGCAGGTATTTTGCCATCTCGCTAAACTCTTCGGGGATGTCCTGCAAATCTAAAATATAGGCTTCTTCGGTACACCACGCCTGGTTGAACAATACCAGGAAATTTTCGAGACGGGTGCGCCGCTCTTCGGGCAAACGGCGGATTTGGATTATGTGCGATTGATGTGTCAAATGCTCGATGAAAAAACTCTTCACATGGATTTTCTCCTTGCTTACGGAGTTGGTTATGTCGCGGTTAACTGTTACCGCCATGTAAGGCAAATCGTCGAGGGGATAGCCCAAAATGTAAATGGCTATAATGGGATAGGCTGTTTGGTATTCGTAAGGGCGTTCCTCGGCAAGGTTTTTCTCCTTTGGCTTGGCCATATAGTTCGCCCCAAGATAGTTCCTGAAACGCTGGATGTCGGTTGGGAACTTCGACTTTTGGAGTTCGATCAGCACGGTTTTCTTGCTGCCATCAACCTCTTTTATAACGGCTTTGAAATCCAAGCGGAACAATGTCAACCTCCGCATATCGCTTGGCAGGACAGTTTCCTGGTTTTCGAGGCTCACTTCCTCCACCTCAACATCCAAAATTACCGACAGCACTTTTTTGGCGAATTTGTTGTTCTCCATCAGGTATTTGAAGGCCTTGTCGTACAACGGATTTATGATTTTCATGTCAGGCTTATTTAACCGTAAAAAGGGTAATGGTACAAAAGTAAGAATAAATCATTGAATGGTAATTCATTAACTTTGCCCTTTGCCCTTTATTCATTTCCCTTTTTTGAAAACACTAATACCTTACAACCAGCTTTTGGACATTAACCCAAAAACCACTAAATGACCACTGAATGACCACTGAATAACCACTAAATGACCACTAAATGACCACTAAATGACCACCGAATGACCACTAAATGACCACCGAATGACCACCAACAACCACTGAATGACCACCGTATTACCTTACAACCAACTTTTTGACAACCACCCCTTTTTTAGTTGCTGTATTTACAAAATATACCCCTTTTGGTTGGCCAGTCAGGTCGAGTGGTATCTCGTTCTCAAGCAGATCAGGTTTTATTCGTTTGATAACCTGTCCTGACACGTTAATTATTAAAACATCAGTTGCTGCTCCTGCTTTTTTGTCAAGCTTCAGTGTGGCTTTCCCTGTACAAGGGTTAGGATAAATATTCATATTGCTTTTCTCAACTTCCTGAATCCCAACTGTCGGGTTATCAATATGGAAGGCATTGGTAAGAACCAGGTTTTCGTTCCAATTGCCAAAATGGAAATCGTACCATCCCGGAGGCATCTTATAAATATCGTACAAAAAGAAATCGAAACTTGTATTGGAATAATAATGCCAGTAAGGCAACCGTGAATAATAGGCTCCATTTGTAATATAGATATATGCACAGGAATTGAAATATGTGTTTATTCCCGAAACCAAAATAAATTGTCCCAGGTTCAAATTAAAAAGGCTGTCTTTAGCAAAAAGCATATTGGGCGACAGCCCTGCAACCGATGGTGGGGCAGGACCTTCCAGAATGGTAAGCCCTTCGGGCAGAACCATTGTGCCACAAAGAGGATCATGGGTAATTACATCATATTTGCCGGGCGGCAGCAAGTAATTTAACGCCATGGTTGCCCTTACAATAGCAGGGCTTAAACCATAAGTGGTGGTATAATTATATTCCCCGCTTACAACTGTGGAATCGTCCGATTTGCGGAGGCTCACCTGAATATCCTGCCATGATGTGAAAAACGAAAAGTTGGTATGGTTTCCGGTTAGGTACAATTCAATGGTACCTCCTTGCACAACCGTATCGGGATCGCACGAAATAAGGCTTGGCGTATTAGGGTTTCCAGTTACCTGAAGACCATTTTCGAGCTTCATTGTCCCATCCAACGAATTGTAAAGATACACATCGTAAAACTCGGTGGGGGTTCCAAAAGGCAACACAAATCTCACTAGTGTATTCCATGGCTGCCAATATTGAACGCTAAATGCTTTAATGGTATCGCCCTGTAGCACCAGATATGAATAATTATTAGGATAATAAGCAAAGTCAGTGTTTTCAGTAATAATGTAGGTGGAAAAAGCAGTACCGGTCGAAACGCTATCGGTTGTAAGCTGAATAATATTTGGCGGGGTTGGGTCGGCCAATACCTGAAAAAGGTTGTTATTTACTGATACTCCTGTTGGACACCACAATGTGAAATCGTAGTTTCCCAAAGGATGATCGTGACAAAGATGAAACCGAAGTTTAATTGCAGTATCGTTCACAACTTCTTCAATATTAGTAAAAATCATGCTAAAATCACCTTGATAAAGATGAAAACCAAGGCTTTGGACTGTCCAGGTTGTAAAATGTGTGTTTACTGTATTGATTTGCAATACAACCCTATCGCCGCTTATTCCGGTGGCAGGTAAAATACTTACAACGGTTTGTGCATTGCCAATGTGAACCATAGCAATCATGCAAAAAATGAAGAGAAGATACTTTTTCATGGTTTTCGATTTTATGAAAAGCACAGGATGAATTCTTAAAGAAGGCAATTGGAAATTATTTCCTACCAATATAGACACTTGAAACAGGGTTTACCCCTACAAGGAAAAAAAATAAATTTAAAAATGAGTCCACTCCGATAACCTAAAAAATTAAGAACCGCCACTAAGGCACTATGCCACAAAGATTCACAAAGTATAGTTATTCAAGTTTATAGACTTAGTGATACTTAGAGGCTTTGTGCCTTTGTGGCAAAAAAAGACTTTTCGGGGTGGACTCAAAAATAAAAATCCGGAAACAACTATAAGTCGTTTCCGGACTAATAAAATCAAAAAATCCGGTTTCAGCGAAAGCTAAACCGCTTTAACCAAAAAGTAGTTCTTTTTTCCTTTTTGCACCAAAATATAACTATCGTTGAGTAAAAAAGATGGTGTAAGCGTTGTATCTTCTATTGCTTTTTCCTTGTTTACCTGAACGCCACCCTCTTTTAACATCCGTCGGGCTTCACCTTTAGATGGGAAAATTCCGGTTTTTTCTGATAGGAAATCAACCATTCCAATTCCTGTTTCGAGTTCTGTCCGGCTGATTTCGCTTTGCGGAACACCTTCAAATACACCCAGAAGGGTTTTTTCGTCCAATGTGCGCAAGGTTTCGGTAGTGCCTTTGCCAAACAAAATATCGGATGCTTTTACGGCCTGATCGAATTCGTCCAAACCATGCACCCGTAATGTCAAATCTTTTGCAAGGGCTTTTTGCAATACCCGCAAATGTGGTGAAGTTTCCTGCTCAAGTTCCAGTGCTTCTATTTCCTGTTGGTTAAAAAGTGTAAAAATGCGGATGTATTTTTTCGAATCCTCATCGCTGCAATTGAGCCAGAATTGGTAAAAAGCATAAGGCGAAGTTTTTTCGGGGTCGAGCCAGATATTGCCTTTTTCGGTTTTGCCAAACTTGCCACCATCAGCTTTTGTAATCAACGGACAAGTAAGTGCAAAGGCCTCACCACCTGATTTACGGCGTATAAGCTCCGTTCCGGTGGTGATGTTTCCCCATTGGTCGCTCCCACCCATTTGGAGTTTACAGTTTTTGTTGTCGTATAGAAAAAGGAAATCGTATCCCTGCACAAGTTGATATGTAAATTCGGTAAACGAAATCCCGGTTTCGAGGCGTTTTTTAACTGAATCTTTCGACATCATATAATTGACAGTGAGATGTTTGCCTACTTCCCGAAGAAAACCCAGGAATGAAAACTCTTTCATCCAATCGTAGTTGTTCACAATCTCGGCATGGTTCGGCTTGCTAGTGTCGAAATCGAGGAATTTCAACAACTGCACTTTGATACATTCCTGGTTATGGCGTAAAAGTTCTTCGCTCAACAGGTTGCGTTCCTCGCTTTTCCCTGATGGGTCGCCAATCATTCCTGTTGCGCCTCCAACCAAGGCAAGCGGTTTATGGCCGGATAATTGAAAGTGTTTCAACATCATAATCGAAACTAAATGACCAATATGCAGCGAGTCGGCTGTAGGGTCAATCCCAACGTAAGCGGTTGACATTTCTTTCTCAAGTTGCTCGGCAGTACCGGGCATCACATCGTGTATCATGCCACGCCAGCGCAGTTCTTCAACAAAATTCATAAAGTATAGTATTTTGGCGGCAAAGTTAACAAAACAAGGCTAATTAGAGTCTGTACATAGAGGCAGGCTCATGTTTTTTTGATGTGCTGATTCTTTATCTGACGGAAAAGTGTTTAGGATTTACTTCTTGATTGGTATTATTGCTTTGAATACGTTCTCTTTCTCTTACTTTTTGCTTGATCAAAAAGTAACAACTTA
>CAJAXK010000014.1 GCA_903946925.1 uncultured Bacteroidales bacterium
ATTGCACAATTTGCAGCGCTCCAAAGCACAATTTAAGCTGTTACTGAGCATCGAGTCTAAGTATCAGGAAATGCAGAAATTTATTCAATTCAATTCTAATTTGTAAAAAAAAAATGAAAAAAAACATAGCTATTATTTTGATATTATTCATATTGACTCCTTCTTATGCAGCTAAAACCGCAGCGAATTATAAAAAAATAAAAGGAAGAATTGAATTTCCGGAACCTAAGCGTACCGCAGGACAAACTGATGTATTGCAACTTAAGTGTGCGCCGATTGATACAGTTCGTGTTGCTATTATTGGTATTGGTATGCGCGGTATTGGGGCAGTTACACGCTATTGCCAATTGGAAGGGGTAAAGATTAAAGCACTTTGCGATTTAAAACAAGCAAATGTTGATAAAGGTCAGCTCACAATTCAGAAATATAAAAAAAAGGATGCTGATTTATATACTGGATCTGAAGATTGGAAAAAAATTTGTGAACGTCCTGATATTGATTTGATTTACGTATGCACTAACTGGCAACTTCATACACCTATTGCTATTTATGCCATGACTCATGGAAAACACGTTGCCATAGAAGTACCAGGAGCTATAACCATCAAGGAATGTTGGCAATTAGTGGATACCTCTGAAAAAACACGAAAACATTGCATGATGTTGGAAAATTGCAATTACGATTCTTTCGAGTTGGCCACACTCAATATGGCTCAACAGGGTGTATTTGGCGATTTAATGTATGCCGAAGGTGCTTACAATCACGATTTAAGAAAAATGACCTTTAACGAAAAAACATATCAAGATATGTGGCGATTGAAATACAATGCAGAACATACAGGTAATCCTTATCCAACGCATGGTTTAGGCCCTATTGCTCATGCTTTAAGTATTCACAGAGGCGATAAACTGGATTATTTGGTATCTATGTCCACCGATCAAAAAGGAATGACTGTCTACGCAGAAGAAAAATTTGGAAAAAACTCCGATTATGCCAAACAAAAATATAGCTTAGGTGATATGAATACTACCATTATCCGTACCTCGAAGGGTAAAACTATTATGCTACAACACGATGTGACGAGTCCACGTCCTTATAGTCGTCTTCATTTATTGAGTGGAACGAAGGGTTTTGCACAAAAATATCCTACTCCGGGAATTGCTATTGAACCCGATGCGCATCAATTCATAAATAAATCTAAATTAGACTCATTATTGACGGTTTACAAACACCCTTTTTGGAAAGAAACTGGTGAAAAAGCAAGTATTGTTGGCGGTCATGGCGGAATGGATTTTATCATGGATTACCGCTTAATATATTGCTTGCGTAATGGTTTGCCGCTAGATATGGATGTGTATGATGCTGCCGAATGGTCAAGTATTGTAGAACTTTCTGAAACTTCGGTATTAAATGGTTCTATGCCAGTAAAAGTGCCAGATTTTACACGTGGGTCATGGAAAAAACTTGATAAACTTACTTATGCAAAATAATTTTTCGGAATAATTATATAAAAATACTTTCAATAAAATGACACAAATTAAAACAACCCCAAAGGAAAACACCTTACTCATTCCACTACTAATAGTTGGCATTCTTTTTTTTGTAATTGGTTTTGGAGTAGGAATTAGTGGTTTTTTAACCCCGTTTTTAAAAGATGCTTTGCATCTCTCTGTTACACAGTCTTATCTAGTAACGGCTGCTATTTTTTCGGCGTTTGTAATTTTTGGCTCGCCGGCTGGCTGGGTTATATTGCACAATTTGCAGCGCTCCAAAGCACAATTTAAGCTGTTACTGAGCATCGAGTCTAAGTATCAGGAAATGCAGAAATTTATTCAATTCAATTCTAATTTGTAAAAAAAAAATGAAAAAAAACATAGCTATTATTTTGA
>CAJAXK010000015.1 GCA_903946925.1 uncultured Bacteroidales bacterium
GTATAGATCAGGGGCTGGAAATATCTCACTTGCTGAACGATATTTGGAAATTATTTCTACCGCTTCTGGAAGCAGGTAGACTGTGTAGTACTCACCACTCTTTTTACGCAGTCCTTCAATCCACAATTTACCTTCAATTTCGCGAAAGTGGGAAGGCTTCAGACCCTGAACATCCTTATAGGCTAATCCGGTAAATATGCTGAATACAAAAAGGTCTCTACTAAGAGCAAGTGTAGGGTCCTCAATAACTGTACTTGTAAGTAATTTGATTTCGGCATCATCAAGCCTTTGTCGGATTGCATGTTTACCGTGTGGAACACTGAATTTAAGATAAGGGTTTTTGCCATAATCCATCAGTCCTGATTTCTCGGCAAGATGAATGTAAGTCTTGATATTCTTATGATATTTATGGATGGTTGGTTGCTGTTTCTTCTCCGCTCGTAGAGCCTGATCGAATGAAGCAATATTGTCATAAGTGAGATCTGAAAATTTTGTGATGCCAGCTTCCTTTAAACGCTCTATGCAGGTTAAGTGTGACTGCCTCGTCTTAACTGAAATATCGTTTCGCTTCATGGCCTGTTGCTTGAAGAAATCGTAAAAGCTTCCAACATTGGAGATGATGCGATTAACGAAATCATTTATATCATTACCAGTAAGAATCTTGCCTGAATCATTAAGACCCATTTCATACTTACGGAGCTTGTTTACTAAATCGGATAACTGCCGGTTGTAAAATGAATCCATGGCAGTGCCGGTAACCTGCCGGGTACGGGTATCCCATTGAGACTGCTCAATGTAGATATTTGTTCCAAGATATTTCTTTTGGGTTCCAGGAAGAAGTATCTCGATCTGGATGAGTGCGGTGTCGCCCAATAGAAGCTTTGTCTTCTTTCGGTTGAACACCAGATTGTAAATTGCAGTTGTTCTCATAGCCGGTAGATTAATTGGTAGAATGTGGTATCGCTTGGGTAGAACAAATATAAAATTATACGTCAAAATAAAGGATATTATTTTTATTTCTTTGTATCTAAAAAACGTCTGGAGGGCTTGATTCTATTGCAATTCATTGATATAAAAGCAAAAAGCCCAGAAGGGATCTTCTAGGCTTTAGCGGTCCGGACGGGACTCGAACCCGCGACCACATGCGTGACAGGCACGTATTCTAACCAACTGAACTACCGAACCAAGTATAGTTTTTGGATGTGCAAATGTAGTACTTTTTCTTTAATGCCAAAACATTTGGATGCTTTTTTTTAATAAATTCGTAATTGGCTGTTTTAATGGTTTTAACAGCCTAATTTACAGTACGGTTACAAATCAAATTAAAAGCACACAAACGGCACGATTCCCGGTCTGTGGTCTGTACAAATGGTTCTTCTGTATTGTAAATGCCGCCAATTATGCTTTCCAATTCGGTTTTGAACGCTTTTAACATATTGCGGTCTATACTATCCTCTTTATTTATGTCGGTTTTTATAAGGTATGAGGTCGTCTTGCGAAGCGAAATAATCCCTGAAATAATCTGGTTTACGGGTTCGGGATGCATTTCGGTAAACATAAGTGCATAAGCGAGTACCTGAAGCAATTTCCCAGGGTCTGGTTTTAAGCTCAAATCCGAAATGCTATCAATCTTCAAATCCTTGGCTTCAACTTTACCCGTTTTATAGTCAATTATCCGCACAATTCCACCAACTTTGTCAATGCGGTCTGCATTTCCGTGGATGTTAACTTTGTAGGGTTCTTTGGTTAGGTTATCAAAAATTTCGATACTCGACATCAAACCTTCTTCAAGCATCAGGATTTTTATTGTATTACCGCTATGTTCCAAATATTTCTTTTCAGCCAACAAAAATCGTTTCACCATATTTTCGGCCACTTTTACCACCAAAAAGTTTATACCGGTTGCAAGTTCCCTTGCATCAAAACGCGATGCAAATGAAGCATGTATTTGCGCAATCGCTTCGGGAAGCATGGCTGCAAGCATGTTTGGTGTAATATCTTCATTTTTTCTTGCGAGGTACGTTTTGTGAAGGGCTTCGTGAACAATTTCGCCCAAAGTAGCAGCATCAATGGTTTCTTCCACTTTGTCGGGTTCGCTGATTCGCAATACCTGCGAAAAATAGAATTGCAATGTACATTTTAAATACATGGCAAGTGCTGTAGGTGAAAGCCCCCTATCGGCAATTTGTCGCAGGCGTTGCATTATTTCGGGCGATTTATAAACAACAATTTCGCCTGTGCTTGTGCTACCGGGAATTACCGACAAGGTTTGTTCCGAAATTTTTATTTTGGGGTTTACTTTTGGCATTTCATACTGCATTTGACTGATAAAGCGGCTTTTTTCGCCGCCGCCCATTTCGTCGCCTTCGGTATTATATAACAACCACACATTATCGGCACGTTGCATCAGCCTGTAAAAATGGTATGCAAATACCGCAGTGCGGTCGCTGTAATGCTGCATTCCAAACTGCCGCCGGATTTCGTCGGGGATAAAGGTGTTTTGGTGCTTGCCATGAGGCAACAAGCCCTCGTTTACCGAAATCATTATAATGTCAGTGAAATCGAGCAAGCGGGTTTCCAACATCCCCATAACTTGCAACCCATTTAAAGGTTCGCCATAAAAGGGCAAGCGCATACCTGCAATTAAATTGCTGACCAACAATTGAATAGTTTCAATATCAGTTTTCAATTGCGGGTCGTTTAGTATCACATCGAGTTTTGAACACAATGAAGCTGCATGAAAAAGATATTCCAGTTCAATAGGGTGGATTTGTTGCTGCGAATTTGTATCGTGTTCATTATCAATAGAAAATGCATTACGCAGATACGAAATCAAATTCCGGATAAGGCTTATAACATCGCTAGCTTCAATCTGCTTTTTATTTAGTTGCGTACCAAAGGTTTCACCCAACAATTTATTTGTCCCATTTAGCAGCAAAACCAATTCGGCAGGGGTATAGAATGATTTGTTTATCCTGATTTTTTCTTTTTTAGCTGGAAAGCTTCCTGAAGTTTTTTGTGCCGAAACAATAAACGGATGGGTTAAAAACCGCTGTATATCTTTATGGTAAAACCGCAAAAACGAAGATTCAAAAGCCTGGTTTTCAGTACCTGGCTGGGCAAACCGTTTTGCATTTGCAAACATGGTGAGTACAATATTAAGCAACGAAAATACTGGGGTTTGCTTTAGCGGGAAACCCATGGTTACATTAAAACTCCCGGTTTGGGTTGGGATGGAATTGAGCACGGGAAGCAGCAGCCCTTCATCAACCAATACCAAAGCTATTCCATCGGAAGTCCCTTTTTTTCTGATACCATCGGCCACCAATTCGCCAGCCAGCTTAGCTTGCCCAACATTGCCGGGAACCCCAATTACAGAAATTGACTTTTCTGTGGTGTTCAGCGAGTTGCCAATCCAGTTTAATGGCCCAAAAGTGTTTTTGGAGGTATATCCACGTAAAAATTTACCGGCTTCCTGGTTGTAATCTGATAGGTAATATTCATCCGCATCCCAATATATTTCGGCTTTTTTTGATAAAATCAAGTGCTTTACCAGTTTTTCTTCCGAACTTGTAAATGCGTTAAACCCAGCAAATACAATGCTTTCCCATTGGTTAAAATCTTTTTCCTGAATATCACCGAGAAGCACCGAAAATGCCAAACCAAAATATCCTTCACCCTTTTCCAAAAGGCTTTCGCGAAATAATTTATAACATGGGGCCAACGAATTATAAAAGCGCAAATAATCCTGTTCAAAAGCGGTTAAAGGTTTTCCATCAGGGTTCCAGTGTTTCATGGCTTTTATTTCGTCCAAATATTGGAAAACCTTTTCGCCATCGGCCATATATTGGTCAATTTCATCAAAATCGTTCAGTAACATATTGCCCCACGAAACAAATTCGGAAAACGGCTGGGCTCTGTCTTTTTCAAGCGATTTATACACTTTGTAAAGCTGTGCAATTAAATCGAGTGGTTCGCTCAATTTTAATCCAGACGAATGTACTACAAAATCTTCAAGCGCATAAGTGTCTGGCAACCAGATTGGTTTATCAATTATTTGCGAAACATACTGCTTGAAAAACAAACTTGCCCGGCGGCTTGGGAATACCACACAAATACGGCTGAAATTATCCTGGTATTTTGAATATAGGTGTTTGGCAAGTTTATCTAAAAAGGGTTGCATTTGGGATGGGTTTTGCTAATGGGCATTTTGGATGAATAGGGATAATGGTTTGCCTGAAATCTAATATTGAGTCCACTCCGAAAAGTCTTTTTTCGCCACAAAGGCACAAAGCTTCTAAGTTCCACTAAGTTTATAGCGCTGAAAACAATGCTTTGTGAACCTTTGTGTCATAGTGCCTTAGTGGCGTTTCTTCATTTTTTGGTTGTTGGAGTGGACTCAATATTCAAACCAGAATAAAAGGCAAAAGTACACCCAAGATGTTGAAATATTTCCTTATTTCTTGTTTTTCAATATTTCCAGTATTTTTTCAGCCTTCAATAATTCCTCTGGTTTGCCCATATCAACCCAATACTGAGGATCATGCACAAACCCAACAATTTTTTTTGTTGATGCTATTTCGAGGTAGGAATCAATTATGGAGAATTTGCCAATTTGTGGCATAAGGCTAAAAATAGCTGGATCAAGTATTTGTATGCCGCTAAATGCAAAACGGGTGAGGTTTTCGGATTGTGTCCTCGCCATCCTTTGTTCATTGTTTTTTGAATTTTCCCAACCGCAAAGTTGCATTGAACTATCGAAAAGAAACCGCCTCGATGTTTCGCGCCTGCTTACAGCGAGTGTGGCTAATGCCTTGTTTTTACAATGTGTTTCGAGAAAACCGGCATAATTTATATCACAAACAACATCAACATTTTGGACTAAGAAAGGCTGATTGTCATTAAAAAACCAGGATGCATTTTTTAGGCCGCCTCCTGTATCGAGAAGTAAACCTGTTTCGTTGGATATAGTTATAGTGATGTTTGCCCCAAAACCATTGTTTTGGTTTAAAAAACCTATTACCTGATCAGCAAAATGATGGACATTTACAATTATATCGGTTATCCCATTCAATATCAAATGCTTGATAAGGATTTCGATCATCGGCGTACCCGCAACCGGAACCAAGGCTTTTGGCATTGTGTCTGTGTAAGGCTTGAGTCTGGTGCCCAATCCGGCGGCAAAAATCATTGCCTTCATAATTTGTCGGGATTGTTTTTATAATAATTCCTTATCAGAACTTTTTTTAACTCGCGGTGGATAACAAGTTCGGTGATTACCTCGGCCAATGCCCAATCGGGATGAAGCGCAGTTGATTCCATAATTTTGTTTTCACCTAAATCAACTTGGTAAAGCAATGCGGAAAGCCGGTGCGGATCAATTTCCAACAGATGGGATACATGGGAGGCAAGTTGGATAAACATTTCGCCATACGCCAACTCGGTATTCCCGGTAAAGTCAATATCCATCCCAAACATGGTAAAATCCTTTTTTACCTGCTCAACCGTCTGGCGTATTACCTCGGTTTTTGTTTTATAAATCTCAATATCAAATGATTCCAAAATTGATTATATTTTTTCTGGTTTACAAACGTATTTTTCCTTGTTCACTTTTTTGCCGCATTTGGCACATTCAAATCTTGGGTCAGCCTGTTTTTTTGCCCTTTTGGCTTCATCCTTGGTTTTGCACATTGTTTTCGACATACTATTTCTTTTGTAACTTTATAGGGGTTTACCTCTTAGGTGTTAGGATTTGGGGGTTGGGTGTTAGGGTTCATCATTTTTTGCCATATTGTGGATTAAAATCAGGCATTATTTGAAAAGCAATGCCCTAAAAGCCTACAGCCTAAAAGCCTAAATCAACTAAAGCGGTGCGTTCTTCGGCTTTCATTTACAGGGTTAATAGTTACGTTCTTTTAAGTTTGTAAGTTTTGATAAAACAGTTTGTAATGTGCGAAGTTCAACCCAAATGGAAAACAGTTTACTGGAAATTGAAATTTTTCATTTCGTTATGGTTCATTTCAACTTTTACCGAATAGTTTTCGTCAATGTAAGCTGCCATTCGCGAAGCGCAATACACGGAGCGGTGCTGTCCTCCTGTACACCCAAAGTCAATTTGCAGATGGCTGAACCCCCGTTTTTGGTATTCCAAAATGCTTTGATCCACTAATTTAAACGCGTTTCGGAGGAATTTCCCTACCAAAGGTTCGCGGCTAAGATATTGTATTACAGGTTCGTCGAGGCCGGTAAACTTTTTGTAATGATCGTACCTTCCGGGATTTGGCAGTGCGCGGCAATCGAACACAAAACCACCACCATTTCCAGAATAATCGGGAGGGGTTCCATTTTTAAATGAAAAACTGCTTATGGCTATTGTTAGTGATTCCTTATTGATAGTATCAGGGATATTAATTTCACTTTTGGCAATTTCGTTAAGTGCTTTCATCAATTCGGGCAGTTCGATCTTCAATTTTACATTTTCGAGTAGCCAACGGAGGTTTTCAATTGCATACGGTATGCTTTGCAGGAAATGTGCCCGCCGCTCGAAATAGCCCCTGAAACCATAAGCACCCATTACCTGAAGCAAACGAATGAGCACAAACCCATAGTAATCCTCAATAAATTTGTTTTCGTCAATTTTGATGTACTTTCTTACGTTTTCGAGATACCAATGCAACATTTCTTCCCTGAAAGGGTAGGGGAGCGAGGCTTTTACCTGAAAAAGTAAAGAGGCGAGGTCGTATTGGAGAGGTCCACGGCGTCCGCCCTGATAATCAATAAACCACGGTTTGTCTTCGTGTACCATAATATTCCGGGCCTGAAAATCGCGGTACATAAAATATTTGCTGCCACTACGGAGCAGATACAAAACCAGCCTGTCGAAATCATCCTCCAAAGCGGCTTCGTTAAAAGGTACTTTCAGAAGCTTTAGGAAATAATACTTGAAGTAATTGAGATCCCAACGCATGGATCGGCCATCAAATTCGGCACTAGGGTAACAAACTGAAAAATTGAGATCTTTACAGCCATCAACTTGAAAACGTGGTAGTTCGGCAATGGCTTGTTTGTAAAGGGATAAGGTTTCCGGTGATGGTTGCCCATTCATCCTGTTTCTTTCAAGGTGATCGAGGAGGGAGATATTGCCCAAATCGCTGATAAGGTAACAGCCATTAAGTAAATCGGTGCAAAAAACTTGTGGGACATTAAGCCCATGTTGCCTGAAATGCTCTGTAAATGTTATAAACGCTTGGGTTTCCTTATTATCTGGGCTATAAACACCAATAACTTGTTTAAACTGACCAGTAAGCCTGTAATATTTGCGATCAGAGCCAGCTTGTGGCAAGGGTGTGATTTCTATTCCATCTTCGTTTGCCCATTTGGCGAACAAAGCCCTGAGTATATCTGTATGATCTGATTTTTTCATCGAAGATTTATGTAGAAAAAATTATGGTGTAGATATGCAAATTTACAGTTTTTAAGCATTGGGTAGAAACATGTTTTTGATAATTGGTAACAACATGTTATTCATTTAGTTGCATCGTAATCACATAAAAAAACCGGCTTATAAAACCGGTTTAGGCAAAAAAGAAGTTTTTTATTTTTTTTCCTTCAACAAATCCCTGATTTCTGCAAGCAAGGATTCCTGGGCTGTTGGGGCAGGTGGTGGGGCTGGGGCTGCAATTTCCTTTTTCTTGGCCGAATTCATGGCTTTAATCATGATAAATATAGCCATGGCTATGATTAGGAAGTCGATAACATTTTGGAAAAACATCCCGTAATTGAGCGTTACTGCTGCTTTGTCGCCAACAGCTTCAATCAAAGTTGTTTTATAGTCCTTGAAATCCACACCACCCAGCAGCACCCCTAAAGGTGGCATTAGCACATCGTTAACAAAGGATGTTACTATTTTACCGAAAGCACCGCCGATGATTACGCCGACTGCCAAATCGACAACGCTGCCTTTCATGGCAAATTCCTTAAATTCTTTAACAAATCCCATTTTCGTTTAGTTTTTGGTTAGTACTCTGGTTATCTGGATAATGTTATTGTTTGCTTTTACGAGGTTGAGAATGTGGGCTATACTTTTGTGCAAAAAGCCAACCTTGTATGCCGGTAGCATTATGTTTCTGTTTTTCTGCTACTTATGTTCGAGTGAATAAGCAAGTCCTATTGCAAATGTTTCCCTGAACTGGGTTTTTGGCCCATGCGTATTTCCCTCGCTATCAGTAGAATTTATGTTGTCGTCGTAAATGAGCATGGAAGTAAATGCCAGCGAAATGTATTTATTAACTTTCATCAGTAAGTTATTTTCCCATCCAACAATAATATTTTGTGGATTATGACGGTAATCGGAAAACAAATCCAATTTTGATAATAAATTTACATTTTTCATAATATCCTTCTTAAACACAACATTAACAGAACCCCCAACCTGCCACAGGGTTGTATTATCGCCAATAACCCCAAAAGCTCCTATAAGTTTCCCTTTTTCGTCTAAGGCATTGGTGAGCTTCGAATCATTTACAACTGTTAACCTTGCTCCGATTGGTGAGATGAAAACTGCAAAATAATCTACCGGTTTATAATTTAAACCTAAAGAAAGCTGGAAATACCCGGGAGCCATAAAGTTTGATATATAAACTGAATCATTTGGGTAATTAAATCCTTGATCGAACTGCGACTTGAATTCGAATAACCCGGCGTAATCCCAATTCTTCCAGGCTTTGAAACCCGCTTTTGACAACAGATTTATTTTATCATTTGTTTTGCGCATTTTTGGCTCGGTTTGTTGGAAATTAACCCCATAAGCCAATCCAAGGTAGTTAGTCCAGAATATATTGTCCTTTGCATAAAATTTATAAATATTCAGCATACCATTTAAAGCTAATGCATTTTCGCCACCAGCCGACCAATTGGTGAAAGAAGTTTGCGAAAAGCCCAAAGAAGCTTCATATTTTGATTTCCACGCAGTATCGGAATCGGTGCCAGGCGCAAAGGCCCATAGTTGATAAGCAAATAAAACAAGGCCAAGAAATAGTAAAGTTCGTTTCATGAAGGAAAGGGTTTGTTTATTCTGGAATAGGGTTTAACGCAAATATTAAGCAAATATAAAACTAAAAGATTTATATAACAATCACCTAAACAAAATACTTTACATAGTAATTGGCCGAAATAGCCCTAAACTATGCAAAAATAATTGGCAGGGCATTAAAAAGCGGTTAGAAGCAAAAAGATATATTCCAAATAATCAGGGGTTTACCTATTAGGTGTTAGGATTTGGGTATTAGGGTTCATCCTTATGTGCGCTATTGTGGATATATCAGGCATTATTCGAATTGCAAAGCCTCGAAAACCTAAGGCCTAATTGCCTAAACCTATTAATAGGTATGTTCTTCGGTTTTCGTGTATAGTGTGGATAGTTACGATATATTTAGTTAAACATACTTATATCTTTTTGATATCCACGGTTTTTATCCATCCAACACTGCCGTTTGCTATGCGTATTTCCTGCCATTCGGCAACCACATCCAACAAGGTTACTTTAATGCCTTCGTGCAAAACAAAAATATCCTTGCTGTTTTCGTCGGGTGAGCTTTTAATATTCACTGTTTGCGAAAACACTATGGCTTCGTGGTGCTCGGTTAAATAATGGTTTCGCTGTGAGGCTGCAATGCTGCCAACCCCAAAAAGCAACAAAAATGCAATGCCAGTCCAAAAACTGATTTTACGGATTGCCAAGTTATTGGCAGCAATATAAACAGCTATCAGTGATAAACCAAATGTGAACAAAACAATGTTCAGTATTGATTGGGTTTCGATATCCATGAGGTTCAATAATTGTTTCCACCATCTTATGTAGAAAAGTTCGGGTATTGTCTCAACTTTGTCAACCAATTTACTGTTTACTACCCCAATATTATGGAGGATATTTTCGTTGTTCGGTGCAATTTTTAGAGCTTTTTCGTAATTAAGCACGGCATGGGCAAGTTCATTGTTCCTGAAATATGCATTTCCCAGATTGTAATACAGGCTGTACGATTCGTAGCCGCTGGAAATGATTTTTTCGTATTGGGCAATAGCATCGGCAAATTGTAGGTTATTATATGATTTGGCTGCTTTAGCTGCTAATTGCTCAGGATTTTGGCTAACAGCCTGAAATGCAACTAACAGTAACATTGCAATAAAGACTGTTGGGTTTTTACATTTCATGGTTATTGTATTTTTGTTTAATTTGTTATTGAAGTTTTAAAGCCTAGTTCACTTTACTTCATATAGGCATTTTTTAGGGCTGTTCTTTTTCATTTCTTTATTCGCGGGCTACTACACCCACGGTTTTCAGGGCTGTTCTTTTTCTCAGTTTATTTTTCCGTGGGCTTCACCCACGGTTATTGAATTGCGCCCTTTCAGGGCTGTTCTTTCTCATTTCATTTTTCCCGTGGGCTTCACCCACGGTTTTCAGGGCTGTTCTTTCTCAGTTCATTTTTCCGTGGGCTTCACCCACGGTTAGTGAATTGCGCCCTTTCAGGGCTTTTTTCGGTGAAAGAGGTTTTTGGTGTGGCCTCGTATTTTCAAATTTTCCAATCCCCACATTTTTACATCCCCAAATTTCCCAATTATCACATTTCCACATCCCCACATTTTCAAATTCTCACATTATCGCATTTCCACATTTCCACATTTTCACATTTTCAAATTCTCAAATTCTCACATTATCGCATCTCCACATTTCCACATCCCCACATTTTCACATTTTCACATTTTCAAATTAACCTACTTCAAAACCTGCTCAGTTTCCGTAATCGTTTTTATTGCCAATTCGTAAAGTTGGTTCATATTCAGTGCTTTACCAGCAGGGGCATACCGTGCAAAGTTGCAATCGTTAAGTGTACTCAGAAACCTTTCGGTGAGGGCATTGTCAACATTCCTAAGTTCGAGTTGTTCGCGTGCAGTATCCATTGAGAGCAACGACATTGGAACATTGAATTTTTGGCTGATATAACCCCACAGTGCAAAAGAGATTTCTTCGTGGAATGCATCGTGCTGCCCACTATCAAGCAGCTTTTTTGCTTTTTGGAGGCGTTTTACGGCAATTCGGGTAGCCCGTTTGCGCTGCATTAGTTTTGTATCACCTTTTAAACGCATGTTTTTGCGGTAAAACAAAAGAAAGAGGATAAAGCCTAGCGAAGGCAAGAAAAGGAGGAACCAATACAATGTTTTACCATACAATCTGTTTCCGGCAACTTGGATATTCAAAGGCGGTTCCATCAAATACCTGATGTCGCTACCAAGCATTTTTACATCGGTTTGGGTATTGGCTTCGGCGGCAGCTGTTCCATTCCCTTTATTGACTTTAAGCGTAAATTTCTCCGAATTGAGTACAGTATAATCTTTTTGGGCTGGATTGAAATACGCAAATTGGATGGGATCTATCGTAAAATCGCCGGCAGCCCTCGGAATTATCAGGTATTCAAATGTACGTGTGCCGGATGTGGCTCCTTTGTTATTGAAATTGTCAATAATTTTAGGGTCATACACTTCAAAATCGGAAGGGAAATTTATTGCCGGTTTTTCAATCAGGTTGAGGTTGCCTGTTCCGGAAACCGAAACTTTAAGTGTTATCCCATCGTTGGTGTTCACCACGTTACGGTCAACCTGTGCTTTCATGCTAAACTGACCCACAGCACCCGAAAATTCGAGTGGCCGGTTGTTGGCTGGCAATGGTTTAACATTTACTGTTATTGGATTTGATTTTAAGCTTTTCTTCACATTTTGGAGTTCGCTTCCAAAAAACGAATCGTCCATAAAATTTTTGAAGAATGGATCGTTGCCAAAAACTGGGTCGTCGCCAAAGGGATTCCTTGACTTTACCTTGATTTGATAAACCACATCCTGTACTAATGGATCAATTGTCAAAACCCCTGATTTCTGGGGGTAGAGTGCGGCTTTCCTTAATTCGACAACAATATACTTTTTACCATTTACAACCTCGGTGTACTGTGGATACTGGGTTGCATCCTTTAAAAGATCCTGTGCCCAAAAACCGGGATAGGATGGGGCTTTGGTTGCCTGATCAACCTGTAACCTGTTGGTAGGCGTATATAATTTAAACGTAACGGTTATAAGCTCACCTTGATATGGGTTGTTTTTGTCAACAACAGCTTTGAGGAATAAATCGTTCCCGATATCGTCCTTGGGTTGCTGTTGTTGCTTGCTTTGGGGTTGATTGTTGTTTTGGGGTTGCTGTGCCGAACGCGGGTTCTGGTTTAAAACCGTTATCGTTACCGTGTTCGACATGTACCTTTTCCCCTTAACCGAAATTATGGCTTGAGGAATGGTAAAGGTTCCTGCCTTATTGGCTTCGACAATAAAAGTGTAAGAGGATGAACTGGAATATTCGAGTTTGCCGTTAACGCTAATAATATTTGTGCCACTCGACATCATAGGGCCATTCAAAACATCGAAATTTACAATTTCCGGGCCCATGAAATTAGTCCCTTCGGCGCTGTTGAGTGTATAGGTGAGCTGAAACCTTTGTCCTAAATACACTTGTTTGGGTGCCTGGGCAGTAAAACTGACTTCCTGGGCCAATAGCAAGCCTGGAATTGCAAGGAGAAAAAGAAGTATCAGTTTTTGTTTCATTTTTAAACGGTAATTTCAATTTTCAGGTAAAACGTTCCAGCAAAAATCAACTCGTAAGTAAATTCTTAATCTCTTTACTTTCTCCCTTCTCTCCTCTCCCTTCTCACCTCTCATAACTCATAACTCACTACTTACCTCTCCAGCTCCGCCTACCAATCTTTCTCCGGCTGAACCTGCGTAGGTTTACTCTGTTTGTTCTTTGTTTTATCGAGAGTCCTTTTTTCGTTGTTGTTCATTGCGTTCAACATGCGGTTTGCATCCTCTTTCGACATATTTGGCTTGGCTTGCTGAGGTTGTTGTTGCTGTTGTTGCTTCTGCTGCTGGTTTTGTTGCTTTTGTTGCTGTTGCTGCTGCTGTTGCTTTTGTTGCTGAAGCTTGCTCATAGCATATGAAAGGTTGTAGCGCGTATCTTCGTCCTTGGGGTTTTGCCGCAATGCCATTTTGTACGCGTCAATGCTTTCTTTATATTTTTTGTTTTCCAAAAGCGAATTGCCAAGGTTATAAAAAACATCGGATTTAGGGGCTTCTTTATTTTCACTCTGTGCCAACTTCGAATATTGTGCGGTAGCTTCTTCAAAATTCTGTTGCTTATAGAGCGAATTGCCAAGGTTAAAAGTAGCCTTTTGCGAATTTGGGGCTTTGGTCAAAGCTTTGCGGTAATCAATCTCGGCATCTTTAAAATGGCCGTTTTTGTAAGAATTATTACCCGAACGTATCAATTTCTGAGCCGGCTGTGCCATTAAAAAGCCTACAGCTAAGAGAAGGGAAAATGTAAGTAAGCTTCTCATCGGTTTAAATGGATTTTGATTTGAAAATCTTTATTTTTCCTGAAAGCCTGCCTTTGCGGTTTGCTATTAAAATGTCAGCAAAAATCAAAATTAATGCTGCAAGTATAAATATCTGGAACCTATCCTCGTAATCGGAGAAAAAGGCCACATCGTATTCGGTTTTTTCCAGCTTGTTAATTTGGTCGAAAACTTCCTGAACACCTGATTGGGAGTTGTTTGCCCTCACGAAAATACCTTTTCCGGCTTTGGCTATTTCCTGCAACATCGGTTCGTTTATCCTCGTGATTACCGTGGTGCCGGAAGCATCTTTTTTATATCCTATCTGTGTGTTTCCACTGAAAACAGGAATTGGGGCACCTTCGGGCAATCCTATTCCGATTGTATAAACCCTGATGCCTCTGGCAGCACTTGCCTGGGCTGCCTCTGTTGCATTGTCTTCGTGGTTTTCGCCGTCGGTGATTGCAATAATGGCCTTGCTTTGCTTTGTGTTGCCAAACATGGATGCGCTGGTTTCAATCGCATCACCAATTGCGGTTCCTTGTATGGGGATCATCCCCGGATTAATGTTGGAGAGGAACAACCGTGTGGCAGAATAATCGGTGGTAAGCGGCATTTGTATGTACGATTTCCCAGCAAAAATCACCAAACCAACGCGGTCATTTTCTAGTTTCCCCAAAAGGTGGATAATAGCTTGCTTGGCCCTTTCCAGTCGGTTAGGTGTAATATCCTGTGCCATCATGCTGTTGGAAACATCAAGTGCAAAAACCATGTCAACCCCTTTGCGTTTTATTTTTTCGAGTTTTGTACCCGTTTGTGGATCGGCCAATCCAATAACAATCAAAACCCAAGCTAAGGACCAGATAATAAACTTTAGGGTTTCGCGGCTTCCGGAGTATTCTGGAATTAGGCGCATCACCAGCTTCAAATCACCAAAAGCGGCTAAAGCTTTTTTCTTCCTCTGCCGCGCATACACAAAAAGCAGCACCATCAAAGGAATGAGCAGCAGCAAATAAAGGAATTGCGGATGAGCCAGTCGGAACATGCTTATTTTTTAGGTTAGGGTACAAGTTTTAATACAACATACCGAATCACAAATTCGAGGGTGAGGAATAGCAAGGCCAGCAGTACAAAGGGTAAAAATTCTTCTTTTTTCCTGCTGAATTCGGTAACATCAATTTTTGATTTTTCGAGCCTGTCAATTTCTTTATAAACTTCCTGTAACTTCTGTTTGTTGGTTGCGCGGAAGTATTTCCCATTGGTGAGGGCCGAAATTTTTTGCAGCAAAACTTCGTCAATCTGAACTTCCATACGCTGGTATTGCCTGCCAAAAGGCGTGTTGACCGGCATTAGGGCGGTTCCCATTGTCCCAACGCCTATGGTATAAATACGGATTCCATATAGCTCGGCAATTTCGGCTGCCGATTGAGGGTCAATGGAACCCATGTTGTTTATTCCATCAGTAAGCAGGATTATAACCTTGCTTTTTGCCTTGCTTTCCTTAAGCCTGTTCACTGCTGTTGCAAGCCCATCGCCAATGGCAGTGCCATCGTCAATCATCCCGAAATTTATATCTTTATAAAGGTTTATGAGCAGCGCATGGTTTGTTGTGAGAGGGCATTGCGTAAAGCTTTCGCCACTAAAAACCACAAGCCCGATCCTGTCGTCAGGCCTGCCGCTTATAAACTCAACAGCCACATCTTTAGATGCTTCGAGCCTGTTTGGACGCAAATCTTCGGCAAGCATAGTGCTCGAAATATCGGTTGCCAGCATAATATCGATACCTTCTACACTAATATCCTGGCGATTGAGGTTTGTTTGTGGCCTTGCCAACGCTAAAATGAGGAAAGCAACACCAATCATCCTTATAGCAAACAAACCATGGCGCATATAGTGTTTCCAGTCGGGTGCAGATTGTTTGAAAGCTGCCGTTGACGACATTTGCATGGGAACCGTATAATGCCTCAACTTATACCAATACAATGTAACCAATGCCGGTATTAGCAGTAGAAGCCATAAATATTCGGGAGTAGCAAAATGCAGTCTTTCTATCATGCTTTTAATTCAGGATCCGTAGTTTGTATTGGTGGTTTTGCAGCATTTTTTATGTCGGGCAACGCAACAACCGGTTTTGTGGTTTCAAGAAATTGCTTTGCATACGTCATGCTTAGCTCGTTTTCAGACCTTTGCGGGATTGCTTTTGCAAATTTGGTATAATCGGCTTGCACCAGAATGGATGAAAGTATTGCACGCCCCTCGGGCTGAAGCCCGGCCGAATCATACGCTACCAATATTTCGGAAGTAATCATTTCCATAGCTTCGATACCATGCTGTTGGAAAAGGTATTGACGCAAAATGTCGGTAAGTTCCGAATAATACTCTTTAATTTTCCCATTTTGCCATAACTTCTTGTCATCCAACAAAACAAGGTTCTGTAAGGCAATTTCCCAAGGTGGCCCTACAACTTTTGCCAACATGGGGAAAAGTGGTTTGTTCATCCTTTTCCGCCAGAAATAATACCAAATCAAACCAATAATAAGTCCAACAATAGCTATTGCGCCAAGGTATGGGGCAATTTCCGAAAAGGTTAAAGGTGCCTGTATCGGGCCATGTATATCGCGGATTGCCCTTGTGGTATCCACTTCAACCGTGCGGACTTTCAGATAAACTGCATCTGTTAAAAGCAGGTGCCTTGAAGTATCGCCTGAATATGAGTAATATACGGTAAAAGGCGGTATGTAATGAAACCCGGTGTCGAAGGATGTGATGAGCAGGTTTTGGCTGTAATTGACAAATTCCTGACGGCTTGTAGAGTTGGTGTCAACCTTCGTTTTGTTTGCAACTTCAATCTTGGATGTAAGTGTGTCGGCAATGGCCGGCCAATAAATTGTAGCCGTTTTTGGCAATGCCACATTAAGCCGCAGTTGCACCCGTTCCCCGATTTTGATTGAAGAGGAATCGAGGCTGAGCACTGCTTTTTGAGCCCGGGAATCGGTAAAAACCACCGAAACAATCAGAGTAAACAATATAACGAAAATGTGCCTGAAATTCATGTTCATAGTCATCCTCATTGCCGCATTTCGCGTAAAGTAAATAGTTTCATCAAAGGTTTTACATAATCCTGACCAGTGCTTATGCCAGTGGTGTCAATGCCTGAACGCTTGAAAATGCCATCAATGTTTTTTTCGTGGTTTTTCCACCAAATACGGTAGTTGTCGCGCACTTTTTTGCTCGAAGTATCAACCCAAACGCGGCCCGATGATTCTTTGTCGAAAACTTCCATCATCCCTATTGAAGGAAGTTCTGCTTCCCTGGCATCGAAAACCCTGATGGCCACCAAATCGTGTTTGCCGGAGGCGATTTTTATGGATGGCTCAAAGGATTGATCCATAAAATCAGAAATGATAAATGCCGTGCAACGTTTTTTAATAGCATTGGTAAGGTAACGCAAGGCTTCCGATATGTTTGTCCCCTGGCTTTCGGGCTTAAAATCAATCAGTTCGCGGATAATCCTCAGTATGTGAGATGTGCCTTTTTTAGGTGGGATAAACTTTTCGATTTTGTCGCTAAAGAAAATCACGCCTACCTTATCGTTGTTTTGTATGGCCGAAAATGCCAGCACAGCGGCAATTTCTGTCATCAGCTCTTCCTTAAAAGAACCCTGGGTGCCAAATTCGTTGGAACCACTCACATCAATCAAAAGCATGACCATCAATTCGCGCTCCTCATCGAATATTTTGAGGAAGGGCGTGTTGAACCTGGCGGTTACGTTCCAATCAATATTACGGATATCGTCGCCAAACTGGTACTCGCGCACTTCGCTGAAAGCCATGCCACGGCCTTTAAAAGCACTGTGGTAATGCCCGGAAAAAATATTCCGCGACAAGCCCCTGGTCTTGATCTCAATACGCCTGACTTTCTTAAGAATCTCAGAGGGTTCCACTGTGTTTCAGAATTTGTGTGAAGGGATAAGTAACAGATGAAGATCGGATTTTTACGTAAGCAAAGTGCCTACGGTACCTCGACTGAGTTGAGGATTTCGTTGATAATATCTTCGGTGGTGATGTTTTCGGCTTCGGCCTCGTAGGTTAAACCAATCCGGTGGCGCAACACATCATGGGCCACAGCCCTTACATCTTCAGGGATTACATATCCGCGGCGCTTGATAAAGGCCAGCGCTTTGGCAGCCATAGCCAGGAAAATACTTGCACGTGGCGATGCACCGTAACGGATCAGGTCCTTGTATTTTTTGAGGTTGTAATCCGCAGGGAAACGGCTTGCAAATACAATATCGGTAATATAATTCTCTATTTTTTCGTCTAAATATACTTCCTTCACAATTTCCCTTGCACGTTGAATATCGGCAGGTTTCAGGATTTTGCGAGTGGAAAGCACTTCGTTGTTGATGTTTTGGCGAAGTATAACTTTTTCCTCCTGTTTGGAAGGGTAGGTAATCACAAGTTTGAGCATAAACCTATCTACCTGTGCTTCGGGCAATGGGTACGTACCTTCCTGTTCCAAAGGGTTTTGTGTGGCAAGCACAAGGAAAGGGTCGGGGAGGGGATAGGTTTTATCGCCAATGGTTACTTGCTTTTCCTGCATGGCTTCTAGCAAGGCACTCTGCACTTTTGCAGGCGAACGGTTTATTTCGTCGGCAAGGATAAAATTGGCAAAAACCGGCCCTTTACGCACATGGAATTCCTCCTGGCGCGGACTGTAAATCATGGTGCCAACCACATCAGCCGGCAACAAATCAGGCGTAAACTGGATACGGCTGAAACTTAAATCAATAGAATTGGCAAGCGATTTTATTGCAAGTGTTTTTGCCAGACCCGGCACGCCTTCGAGCAAAACGTGCCCGTTGGAGAGCAGCCCAATGATAAGCCGCTCTATCATTTGTTTCTGGCCAACAATTACGCGGTGCATTTCCATGGTAAGCATATCCACAAAAGCACTCTCGCGCTGTATTTTTTCGTTCAGTTCACTAATGTTGTTTTCTAACATTGCCCGTAATTATTTTGATGTGCAAAAGTAAAAACAGACGTTGCACCAGTCTCCGCGTTGGCTGTTAAAAAATGTTAACACTATTTGTATTCGAGCAACTTTTAACAAATGTAAGTAGCTTGTATGGATTGGGGGATGGGGTAAGTGGTTGAATGTGTTCAATTTACTATTTATTCTTGAATATAATCTGCCAAATAATACGGTTTTTGCTGGTTTTAACGAAAATTTTAAGCCAATTTTAAATTTTTCAAACAGATAGAAATTACAAAAGTTGGAGCCATAGGTTCTCCATACAACGCTATTGTTTAAGTTTGCAAAAATGTAAAAAATGAACCTCCGCCCGGCCAACCTGCTTTATAAATACCTGCAAATAATGCAGTTTGATATTCATAAGGCAATGATGAACTACAAATTAAGCAAGCTTTCGTCTGGTTTAAATGGACGATGGCTCGATATTGGCGCAGGCGACCAACCTTATAAATACTATTTTTTGGGCTGTAGCGAATATTTGACCACCAACACTAAGCGGCATTACAAGCAAGTTGATTTTGAGGCGATTGAAAAGCAAACCACTTTTTGGATAGAAGATGGTAAAAACCTTCCATTGCCCGATAATTCACTTGATGGTGTAGCCTGTTTCCAGGTTTTATCGGTAATGGATAAACCGGGGGAGTTTTTCAGGGAGATTAAACGAGTGTTGAAACCGGGCGGGAAGTTGCTGCTTACCACCGATTTTATCTACCCTGTTTGGAGCACCGAGGACCGCTATCGCCATACCGCTTTCAACCTACAACAGTTGTGTGCCAAAAATTCGTTCAAAGTATCATCAATCGAAAGCTTTGGTGGTTTTGCATCAACGATTTACGCAATATTTATGCGCTATATGCGCTCCTTCCCTGAATTGTGGAAACAGAAAAAATTACTTGCCAAACTGCTTTTGGCCATACCCTATTTACTATTTGTGCTGCTGTTACCGATTATAAGCCTGAAAGGAATGGCCATTTTTGGGATCGAGAAAAATACAGTCCATAATACCGATTTTACATTCAATTTGTTGCTGGTGGCTGAATTGGAAATAGTAGAATCACTTTAGGAGCAATAGGACAAAACAGGAATGTTGTTTTACCCAAAAATTTGCCTTATAAATTTATAACAAATCAGGAATTCTACTTTACATACAAAAAAGTAACAACAGCAGGCACAGTAGGATGCAATAGGAATGTTGTTCTACAGATTGACTTCTCTTTTAGTATTTACAGAAAAAACTTCACATAAATCTGTTTAAAACAAGCGGCTTTCTTTATACTGAACTATATGCTCTATTGAGGTTCAAAGAATCATAGAGGCCAGCGTTGGTTTACTTTCTATGTGTCCTATTGTGCCTATTGCGGTTCAAAAATTGTTGGTTCTTCATATAACTTTTTCAACTACCCGCACATTTTGTCTTAAAATGTCTTAATTTTACTAAATGCAAAATTAGCTGTTACATTTTTCAAATTCGTGAAATATACCCTTGTGAAAACTTATTACGAGAAAATTTGTAAAGAGTATAATTCCGCCGACGATCTGATGAAAGCAATCGTGTTAAATAAAACTATGGTTTATTATTTCCTGATTCAGGTACTTGTTTTGGGAAATGATACCTACAAAAATATTGAAATAAATAAAGGTAAGGATAATGCCGACCAATTGCTTACCGACACCTTAATGGTTTTTCGCAGGCAGGTGAAAGATGAAAAAGTTGTTTTGCAGGTGCATGGGGGGAAAGTGTTTGTAAAAAAAGACAACCTTGAATTGTTCGATTACCTGGCCAATCTGATTTCGTTGGTGATGGAGACTAGCCCTTGTAGTGTTTTTTATGATAAATGCATCGAATTTGAGACGAAACTGATTAGTGGACAGGGATTTAGTAAAATATATGATTTAAAGGAAACCATATTTGGCGCTCTTCAAAGTTTTGGTTGTAGGGAATCTGAAGACAAAGAAGAGATTTTTGACGAAAGCCTGCTTGTGTTTTGGAAGAAACTGCAACAAGCGGAAGTCGGAATTTACTTTACGGCTAACTATCCGAAACTGGAAAACTGCAGGGTATTTAACCGGAAATATTATCAAAACAGCAAACTTAGCACCTTTTTGAGCGGTATTGCTAAAAACATCTTTCTTAATAGAACGAGGACTTCAGAGTTCCAGGTTTCGAGGAACAGCACTGTTGAGATTACGGATCAAGATGAAGCTATAACCGGAAATTCGGAATTGGAAACGCCGGCATTATTCCTGTTTCTTTATTACCGCAACATGGTTGAAGAACGTAAACTGCGAACGGTAATTTCGCTGCTGCAATACGATTGCAACCTCGAAGACAAGGAAGTCCGCCAACTTATCGGCATTTCCAACACCCGCATACATAGCAGCCGTTTGCGATCCCACTTTTTCGACTGGTATCAGGATAATCTGCATCAAATTCCTGAATTATTGGATGCTGCACATGATTATCTGGCCAAAAGGGAATTGAAAAAAGAAAACCTGAATGCTAAAATCAGAACGATCGATTTGTACCGGCGAGCTTCGCTCAATTATATCGACCTGAACATTTTCAGGGAAGAATTCCGCAGTATTCCTGAATTCAGGCAGCACTACCTGATTTTCAATCACGTTTATTACTTTATTTCTGCTGGTAAACCAAGTGCCCTTGCCGGACTACCTGGAGAAAAAACAATGCGGGCTTTGCTGGAAATATACAAAACCAGGCTTTTTGATTTGCCCCAAAACCAGGCACTTTTACTCTTGCTGTTTTATGGCTCTGACGAGCCTGCAGAAATTATTGTCAACCTGCTCAATTGCCTTGAACAAGAATTGTTGCAATTGGAACCGAATTCGGAATCAATCGGGAATGGTAAAGGCCTTACTCTTAAAAATGCTGTTCCCAGTGATAAAGATACCCTAAAAGATGAAATTTATAAAACAAACAAAAAGCTGTACAGCAATTTAGAAGCCGATAATATCTTTACTAAAATGATCCTCGAAAATGAGACCATATAAAGCACTTTTTGAAAAATACAAGGAAGGGAACCTTTCTGAAAGCGGGATCGAAGAGTTAAATCATACCCTGGTCGAAAGTTATTTTCTATGTGCTACAAAGCTCAGCAAGGAAGAGTTAGAATATGCTGAAGATATGGTTATTGAGTTATATGGAAATGGTAAATTGGAAGAAAAATTTGCAGCTCAATTTACCGAATTGCTTAAAACGAACAGAATCCTTTCGCGAAAATTCCATTTACTCCGGAATCTAAACAAAGCAAATGAAAGTGTGCGGATGAACCAGATGTCGGGATTACTTGCTTTAGAAAATGCGCAATCAGAGCAGGAAGAAGAAGCACAATTAGCTAAAATACTGCATGAAGTGATTGAAAAAATTCATTCCGAAAAAGAAGCCACGCTGGTAAATTCCAAATTCCAAATATTTTTATCGCAAATAATTGATTTTTTCAAAAGCCTGTTTTCAAACCTATTACCTGTTCAGCCACAATTTCGCATGGCATTTGCTTTTGCAACCTTTGTTATTATTGCTGGTATCGTTTGGGTTTCAGTCAAACCTGAAGACAAAAAATTGATAAGTACTAATGCTGGGAGAGACACAATCCAAAAAAATCAATTGATTCATGAGGATTCAAATCAACTGAAAGAAATTGAAGTTAAACCCGAAATTAACAAACCTCAATATGCTTATGCCGATTCAGTAAGTAACCAGAAACTGATAAAAGATCAGGTTGCCCAAATACAAAAAACAGTTAGAGTGCCTGACAGCGTTTCAAGGGAATTAGATATGGCACTCTTGGCGTATGCCAGCGAAATTCCAGCCGGCATGGATTATATTGAATTACGGTCAGAATCATCGTCAGCGAACGATTTATTTATAGATGCGGCTGAAAAATACAACAATAAAGATTACAATGGTTGTGCATTGATTTTGAAGGATTTGCTAAAAAGCAATCAATTCAAATCAGTTGATACCCTCAGCGTGATTAACCATTACCTTGGTATTATTTCAATGAATGAAGGATTTAAAACAACAAATCGAAAAGCACTGAAGCAGGCAATCCAATTCTACAGTAAGGTTGACAAAAGTTCAACTTATTTTAGCGATTCGCAGTGGTATTGCGCACTGTCGGAAATCAAACTGGGAAATCAAACAAAAGGGATTCAGATTCTTAATTCACTGCCGGAAAACAATAATCAAAGAGCCGCAGAATTGAAGTTATTAAAGGAAAAACTGACGACAAACACTTATAAATAACCAGGATTTCGGATGATTTTCAAGGCATTAGATACAATTTCTTGATTTCTTCGTATATTTGTATTCAATACTATTTCCTTGTAAGCCTGCCATATCTGCAATTACGAAAATTGAAGTTTCAAAAAATAATTTTAATCCTTAAATCCAGTAATATGAAAAAAACATTCTTTTTCGTGGCATTCCTTGTTTTGGTAATTGCCATAGTGATTTCATCATGCATCCAGCATAATGGCGGTGTTTTAGTTTCTGAGAGCGATGGTGACCGTGGCAGCAAAATAATACGTGATACAACCAGAAAGTCGGATAGTGTTGTCAAGCTAGATCAAATCTATAAATTTAAAATTGAAGGAACTGATTACACCAAGGAGGTCAAGACAATTACACTCCAGATTACTGGATCAGCAGAGAAAATAGATATGCTAACAGAGGCTGGTAATGGCATATACAAAATCCGGTACGGCTTTATAAAGGCCAGCAAAGAAGAAAGACTAAAAGCTGAGCAAAAATAAACTTTCAAATTGGTTGAATGTAAGAAGTGGTTAGTTCATTTCCTTCCACTTTTTACAAGGAATCAATGCCAAAATGCGTGAAAAATCCTCCACAAAGATTGGGGGATGGTTAGGTTATTTGTTGCTTTGCCGTTGAGAATTCAGGGAGAATAATTTTTGGGTAATTCAAATTCTCTGCGTGTTTATTGCAAATCATGCCAAGTTTTATGGCTTTTTCATACAAACAAAAACCAACAAAATGAAAAAAACATTTTTCACCCTGGCTTTTGCCCTCTTTTGGGTATGTCTGATGGTTGCTTCCTGCAGCACCAATCCATCCCCGGGAAATGGCGAAAAACAATCAAGTGACAGCATTGCTACAAAATCAGATTCCGTCCCTCAAGCAACTACATCTGATGGTAAAGTTGTTGTATCCGAAGGGGATATGGAACAGGCATCAAGTGACAGTGTTGATAAATAGTGATTTTGTCGGGATGTATTAGAATACTTTGATTTTTCTTGATTTCTGGCTGTTATCCGTTTGTTCAAGATAGGGGAACAGGTGAAATCAAGAAGTGGAATCGCTCTTTACTAAGTATAGAGGGAAAATCTTACATGGAATGAAGGATTCGGGCTAAAAGTGAGTGTAATCCAGGTTAAAAAATGAAAAAGCCATTTCCCATTTATTTTTTAGGACTATTTTTCATTATTGCCAGCATTGCTTCAGCTCAGGATAGTGAAGTCAATCTCAAACAGGCGGGCGAGTATTACAAGCAAGGCTATTTTGCAAAGGCTTCGTCGTTGTACGACACCCTGCTCCTTGGCTTAGAATCGGCAAAAACTGTTAATGATACAGCCTATCTTCATAAACTTAAATTAGCCGGAAATTGTTACCGTTCGTCGGGACAATACGAAAAGGCTTTACAAGTGTTTGCCGAACTAAAAAAATTACATTCAGATGTAAAAGAACCAGATAGTTTAATATATGCATCTGATTTGAATGATATTGCCAAATGCTTTTATTTTTTGGGCAAATATGATACCGCCTTATCTTTATTCAATAAATCCAGGAATTTAAGACTGAATCGTTTGGGTCCCCATCACCCCGACTATGCTGAGTCCATAGACGATATTGGTGTATTGTATTGTGATATTGGTAAATACACTGAATCATTGCCGCTATTGGAAGAAGCAAAGAAAATAAGGCTTGAAGTATTGGGCGACAAACACCTTGATTGTGCTAAATCCCTCGACAACCTTGGATCCTATTATTATGTTATTGGTAATTACAAGGCGGCTTTGCCTTTTTTCGAACAGGCTGTCAATATTAAGTTATTAACCCTTGGCGAAAATCATCCTTCTTATGCCCGATCGCTGAACAACCTGGCTGCCCTATATTATTCAATGGGTGATTACAAAGCAGCTTTGCCCTTATACTTGACAGTTTCGTCAATCGACAAGGAAAAACTTGGTAACCGGAACCTTGATTATGGTGTTGACCTGAACAACCTGGCAATGCTTTATAAAAAAACAGGCAACTATAAAGCTGCCTTGCCTTTGCTCAAAGAATTTTCGTCGATATGTAAAGAAAAAGTAGGTGTCAACCATACTTATTATGCTTCATCACTTATGAATTTAGGTGCGATGTACTCAGCAATGTATGTATATGATACAGCACTGCTTTACTACCAGCAGGCAAAACAAATCCGTCAGGAGCAGCTTGGCACTAACCATGCCGATTATGCAAGGGTTTTAAATAACCTGGCCTTGGTAAACAAAAATTTATGTAACTATGAAATTGCATTGAGTTATTATAAGGAAGCATTAAACATTTACCTGAAGGTGTTTGATAAACAACATATTGAATATGCAAGGACATTGAACAACATTGCCATCCTGTATGTAAAGCTTGGAAATTATGATGAAGCCTTGCTCCTTTATGAAGAGGCAATAGCTGTAAGCAAACCGGATGCGGCTTCCGGGAAACAGGATTACTCGCTTGCTTTAAACAACCTGGGTTTGCTTTACAGCGATATGGGCAACTATGAGGAGGCAATCCGCCTGTTGACTAAAGCAGCCTATATCGACAGTTTATCGCTGGGGGCAAAGCATCCTTATTATGCAACTGATTTGATAAACCTTGCCAATAATTATTCGGCCATTGGTAAAAACCAAGAGGCCATTAAAAGGCAAAAGGAGGCAACAGCTATTTATCTCGAAAAATTCGGTGAAATGAATCAGATGTATGCTCTTTCGCTCAGTAGCCAGGGTCGCCTGTTTAATTCAATGGGGGAATATAATACCGCTTTGCCTTTGTTTTTGCAGGCTACTGCAATCTACAAAGAAGTTTTGGGAATACATCATGCCGACTATGCCATGTCGTTAAAGAACCTGGCTTTAAATTACAAAAAAATGGGGGATTACCCGGCCGCATTGCCCCTGTTGGAAGAAGCATCAGTAATTTATAAAGAGTTGTATGGAGCCAACTATTCTGATTACGATGATTGCAGGTATAATATGGCTGAAATTTACTTTGCCCGTGAAGATTATAATTACGGGCTGCCGCTGATGGAAGAGGTTAATACCAATATTAAAAACCGTATCCGGAACTATTTTTCATTTTTGCCTGAAAGTGAAAAGAAAATGTATATGGCTAAAGTTGGGGATTTTTACGATGAATACCTCTCTAGCCTTTTAAAGGTTTCAGGGAATTATCCCGAGTTATGCAGCGAAGTTTATAATAACGAGCTATTCCTAAAGGGTGTAATCCTTTCCTCAGTCACTTCTATGCAACAATCTATTCTCGAAAGTGGCGACTCGGTTTTAATAGGTGAATATGAACAAATGCGGATGCTGAAAAGACAAGTCAATTTATGGCAGCAACGACAAATTTCGGAAAGGCATGCGGATTTGACAGAAATAGAACTGCAATCACAGCAATTGGAAAAGGATATTACGCGGCATTCGCAGATATTTAGCGAGATGCAGGCATCCTTCAACGTAAAATGGAAAGATGTTCAGAAACAACTTAAAGATGGGGAAGTTGCCATCGAATTTGTCAATTTCAGGTATTCGGATAATGAAAAAATCACTGACAGCATTTTCTATTGTGCTCTTGTCCTGCGAAAAGATGACACAATCCCTCAATTGAAATACCTATGCGAAGAGTCTCAATTAAAGAAAGTTATTCCTCCCATCAGAGCTGTAAATCGTGGAATTAACGCATTTTATAATGGACAGGATATTTACAATCTGGTGTGGAAGCCGATTAATAGTTCACTCAATGGAATCCAAACTATCTACTTTGCGCCATCGGGTTTGCTAAACAGGATTTCGATGGCAGCCATTTCGTGCCCCGACAGTATTGAGCTATTAGAGAAATACAAGTTGATTCAGCTCAGTTCAACCCGGTCGATTGCCATTGCCGGAAAACATAAGCCGATTAAAACTGCTGTAATTTATGGTGGAATAGTGTATGATACCGATTCACTTACAATGCTTTCAACGGCAAACTTGTATGTACAAAAAGACAGTAGTTTTCTTACTCAAAGCCACACGACAAGCATCGATACCAGGAGTGGGTTCAGATATCTGCCCGGTACCTTGAAAGAAGCAGAAATGATTGCCGGTAAGCTGGAGAAAAACGGTGTGTCCACAAAAACTATCTCTGGAACTGATGCTGTGGAAGAATCTTTCATTGTTTTGTCACGAAATGAATCCCCATCCATCATCCATTTTTCTACTCATGGATTTTATTTTCCAGAACCCAATCGAACGGCTGTCAATAACAAAAACACATATTCAACAACCGGAGAAACGAGGTTCCGGGCTTCAAGCGATCCTTTGTTGCGCTCAGGATTGCTGATGGCAGGAGCTAATCGGGTTTGGAAAGGTTCATTTACTTCGCAAGATATTGAAGATGGAATTCTGACAGCCAAGGAAGTCTCGAATATGAACCTGATGAATACCCAATTAGTGGTATTAAGTGCATGTCAGACCGGACAAGGCGACGTTAAAGGTAATGAAGGCGTTGAAGGCTTGCAAAGGGGGTTTAAAATGGCTGGTGCCCGGTATATGATAATGAGCCTTTGGGAAGTGCCCGACAAGGAAACTACAGAGTTTATGGGTATTTTTTACGACAATTGGCTCGAAGGAAAGGAAATTCACGAAGCTTTCCGCAATACCCAGAATATTATGAACGATAAATATAAAAGCGACCCTTTTAAATGGGCCGCTTTCGTTCTGGTTGAGTAACTGAAGGAGAAGGATTCTTCTTCTCCGCTTATCTTTTATCGCTAATATTCGCCATTCCATTGTTATTCAAATCCATAATCGTTCCAACTATGTTGTTGCAATATCCTGAATAGCGGTGAACATCCAAAGCATGGTCAATTATCATAGTATAGGGTAGGACCGGAATATTCATAGCCCTTTTCAAATCATTGTTCCTGTCGATAAAGACATCGAAACCTATTGCTAATCCACTTACAAGCGGACGGATACTTTGCATGGTGCATGAATAATTGGTGCAAATGCCGACTATTTTTACTTTTCCGCTAAAAATCTGATTTTCATATTCTTCATTGAGTAATCTCAACTGCTCAATACTTCTATTGTCATCCGCATTCCAGAAGAAAAGAACCGTTGTGCTGTTTTTCGCATCTATAGAACTGGCACTGGCAGTTGATCCTTCCAAAGTATAAATTTTGACATCAGGAAGAATCAATTTTTGGGACATCGCAGAAAATGCCGCAGATAACAAGGCATTAATCAAAAAAAATCTGAAGGTTTTCATAACATTATTATTTGAAAGGTTAAACATCTTTCAAATCAATGTGTGTTTTATTAATAATGTAACAGTCCAGGATTTTTAATAGTCTGGCACATTTAATTTTATTGTTTTGAATTCAAAATCCCGCATTTCAAGATCCTAAAATTTAATTGTAGTTTATAATAAAAGGAGGAATGCTTACTGTTCCTAAGAATTCAGTTTTGTGGCTTTATAACTATACAATATTCCTTTTAAATATTGCATATAAATGAAAATCAGATATTTAAAAATTATTTTATAAAAATCGCGAATAACTGTTACAAAAAAAGAAGGCCCTACATATACTATCGAACAACATCATGCAGTACGTAAATCGGGAGTTAAAACGGAACTGAAATTTGCAAATCTGAGTTTCCCGATGAAAGTAAACCAAAAACCAAAAACCTCCTAAAACCTTATAGCCATGGAACCAAATACTGATTATCTGAAAGACCAAACAGTTGCAACGCTAATGGCCTTAGTTTACTTCGCCATCCTGACATTCATTTCGATACTGACAACTTAAATTTTTTTTGAAAAAAATTGATTGTCTGTTACACATTGAAAAAACTCCACATTTAAAGTAAAACACACGATTATGAAACCTCACTCAAAATCAAATTCCAGGGCAAGTCCTTCCGATAGCCCTCTGCCAGACCAAAAACAGTAATCCATTTTTGGCGAAAAAAGGCAGCAAAAGCTGAAATCAAAAATCAAATAGCCTGAAAATCAAAAAAAACTTTTAACAACCATTAAATCCCCAAAACCATGAAAACAATTAATTTCCTTCTCGTGTCACTTATGACCAGTGTTGTCCTGTTCTCTGCATGTCAAAAAGATGAGCTAGACGTAGTACCAACCACCAGCAAGAATGAGGCTGAGTATAAAGCAGTTTTGCCTGCCCCACCCACTGTAAACCTAAACTGGCAGGACGACTTTACATCGGCCAGCTCATTACCATCAAACTGGAATCTTTATGGTAAATCCCTGCCAACATTTGTCCCCTTTGCAGGAAACAGGTACGGCCTGTTCGATAATAATGGCAAGCTGCCTGATGGAAGTTTTGCTGTTTCAAAAAGAAAAATTGGCTATGGCCGCGGCTATACAATTGAATCAGACGTTTTTATTGATGTAAACAAACCTCTATCCGGCACTGTAATCTGCCCTGAAATCGGTGTAGCGCAAAATGTTATTGAACCATCAAGCGGAGGCACTGTTGCAGAAGGAATTTCAATGAAACTGATGTATATTGGCCAAGGCGTTTCCAATGTTGATCCTGCTTACCACACACGTACAGTTATTCTGATGTCGGTGCTTTTACAGAACGGAAATATTATAACTTCCGGTGAACTTGGCAGCGCCCCTACTGACTCATTCGATAATTATGCCCTCCCTATCACGACAGCTACTTCAAAATGGCATAAAATGAAAATAGTGGTAAATTCCTTAGGCCGTGTTTCGTTCTATCTTGATAACAAGTTCGTATGGTCACCAGCAATGCCGGCACATCCTTCGCTCATGAAAAACAGAAGCGTAGTCCTTGGTTTCTCCTCTCCTGGTAACGGCGGCAAAGCATACCACGACTACGTAAAGGTAACCTATCCCTCAAACATTGAACTGCAATCAGTAAATAGTGCAGAGCAAACGATAAACTAAATTTTGCTTCGCCCGGTTTTTAATTCCCAACCTGAAAACAACCTGCTTCTTAACCAAAGGAAGCAGGTTGTTTTTTGTAAAATGCTGGTTCCGCAATAATTATTAGTTCTACCAGATATTGTAACAAATCGGCATGTAAAGCTCAGGAAAATCAAACTATTCCGGATTCTTTGGTGTTTCTATCTTCTTTTTTCTTGTAAACAGTTCTTTAAAAGTATTGAATTCCTTCCGGAACCCTATGCCAATACCTTGTGTATAAAGTGAATATCCTGAGTAATCGAGTGTTGTGTTTGTACGGTTAAAGGCTCTGCCAACCAAACGGCCATCTTCTGTAATTTTTACCTCAACCAGCACATCGCCAATAAACTGCGACGATTGGTCCGAAACATTGGTGGTTTGCCCAACAGCCCCATCAATGGTAACACGGTTGTTAAATAGCTGGGTGGAAAGTGCAAGCTCCAACTCCTGTGGCGAAATCTGATCGCCTGGACGATAATTCACCCCAATATCAAAATCCTTCGAAATTTGCGAAAGCATCCGGCTCAATTGGGCACTAATAATATCATAAGATGAAATGCCAAGGGAAGCACCAGTGGTTGAAATCCCTGATGAAGAACTGAACGTGTTGAGCACCAAGAGAGAAATCATTTGCTGGTTCATTTCAAGTGCATTCGAGGTGTCAATAAGTGCGAAAATAGCCCTTTTTACCTCTTCGCTTGCATCGGGCAAGGCAATGCTGAACTTAATATCGGGATTGTATAAATTATTGGTCAGCGAAACCAAACAATTTACATTTAAGCGGGTTGACTTTGGCAAACCGGCAATTTCGGGTAAGCCCGCTAACGAAGTTTTTACTTTATATACCGCCTGCAACCTAATATCTGAGTCGAATGGGCTTCCGTTAAATGTAATAACACCGCCTTTTTGAATCTGGAAGTTCTTCTTCAATATGTTTTCGAAATTGAATAAAAAATCGCCATTGTCCATTACAAACTGGCCAAACATGGAGTAATCGCCCCGCGAATCAATTCCCATATTTATTAAACCATCACCACGAACATCAATATTGCCCATATTGTAAGGCAGTATAATACCAATATTGGCATTCCGGGTTACATCAAGCCCAAGTTGAAGCGAAAGGACCGATGGTTCTTCGGGAATAATTTGATTATCAATATCAAGCTCATTATGTACCGTATAATGGATAAAGTCGTTCTCGGAAATATTGCGGGCAAAACTTATAGGGATAAAAACACCTGTACCTTTATCGGAAGTTAAATTTGCTTTTAAAACAAGGTCATCCACAGGGCCTTTAATTGTCATTGTGCCACTTGCCTTTGCCCTTCCATAATACGCTTCGTTGGGGTTGTATGGCGTGTTGAGGGCCGAAAGTTTGTCGGCTTTCAACGTAATATCAAGGGCAAAATCCGAAAAAGCCTTATGGTGTATAAACCCGGAAACTACCCCTGTGCTCATAGTAGTGTCAGTTAGCACCAAATCCTTGAACCACATCAAATCTTTATCGAAATTAAAATCGCCGGTAAAGGAATAGGAAGTCCGCAAATAATCGACCAAGAGTTCTGAACGCATAAGTTTTACTTTTCCTTTGAGAACTGGGTCGGAAAAATCGCCTGTAAATGTTAAAGCCCCCGAAATGTAGCCCCGGATGCGGGAAAAAACCCCTTCGAGGAAAGGTTCAATGGTTCGAAGTTTCAAATTGTCCACATCAACCGTGAGGTCGAAATTATCGTGTTCTTGTTCAGGATATATGTTGCCAAGTACTTTTATTGGATAATGAGTGCCGGCATTGCCCACAAACACAACCCGCAAATCGACTCCTATAAGGCTTTTGTCGCTGTCCCAATAGCTTTTCAATTCGGCATCCCCAAGGCTTTCGTGGTTAAACCCAAATTTTTTAATACTGATATCCGCCGACACACGAGGAACGGCATACAGCTCCGAAACCGTCAATTTCCCATCAACATAGCCATCAAAATCAATCCCTATTTGCTCTGTCAACACATCGGTTTGCGAAATGTTAAAACCTTTAATGTCTAATTCCATTTGGCTTAACGGGTCAACGGAAGCTATCCCATTCAGGTAAATATGGTTATCTTTATTTGTGAAACCCATTTTGGTGATTTCGATATACGATGTGTCGATAATTGCCAGGTTTCCGGGTATCGATCTCCAAACTGTATCATTTACCATTATTTCGGCATTATCGAAACGTAATGCAAGCCGTGGCATTTGCACAAAAGAAATTGCGCCCGAAATATCCCCTTTATTGTGGTCGGGGATTTTAAAATCGTCCCATCTGATTCCAAATTTTACACTGTCGTTGGCCGCAATTGCCGTTAATTTGAATTGTTCAATGCTTTTAATCGTTGTATCAGGTTTAACCTTGGTCGAAGTGTTGATTTTGCTGCAATCCATTGCAACTAAAAGTTGGTTATTAACAGTTGACCCAACCAAAGTCCAATCGTGCAGCACAAAACCGTTCAATATTAGCATTGGTGAATGGCCATTAACGTTAACCTCTCCAAGTTCAGGCTCAAACTTTCCGGAAATTACTGTTTCCGGATCCATTTTAATCCAGGGGACGAACATCGAAGTTAACGAATCGGTATCGTGTAACTGAATAGTATAATCGAAACGCCCGCGATTTATGCGTTCCGGGCTTTTTCCGGTGGCCGATAGCGATGGGAGGAAATCTGTAAAAGCCATTGTCAGATATTCGGCCATATCGTCAAATGTGTATTGTCCCGAGAACACGGCATTTACGAAATCACTTTTAACATCCATCTGTTTGCCCCCGTTTTCGAGTGATTGGGTATGAACGGAAAGCTCGTCCATTTTCAAGGTTCGTTGCCCGAGCGTAAAAGAGGTATTGGTAAAACTGAGCGACCCAATCAAGTTGTCGATGGAATTGCCCTGAAAATTAAAATTGGTTTTGGTTGACAGTGTAACCGCAGAATCGGAAGTTATAAGGTTAAGTTTATTTAAGTCGGCATACTCCAGGCCTGCAACAAAATCGAAAGCTGGTAGCGTATCCGAAAAATCGGCCGATCCGTTAAAATCGAAGCTCAGCAGTTTATCGTTAACATATATGCCACCTGTAAACTTCTTTTTCCGCAACAATCCGTCAACGTTAATTAAGCCAATAGTGTTGCCCTCGTATTGCAGCTTGGTCATTTCGCCTTTTATGCGTAAATCTGCTTCTTCGAACGAAAAATTTTTGCCTTTTATAGTTGCATAAAGGTCCACCGTGCCTAATTGTTTACTATCGAGCATCTTGCCGGCATCAAATTCCTCTACCAATATTTTCCCGTCATATTCAATACTCTTGGTTACTTTGTTGTTGGTAAGCAAAATATCGGTTGTAACCTGACCCACGTCAGTAATGAAAGTAGCTTTTGAAACAAAATCATTGTAAAAGCCAGTGAATCGGCCATTTACGCCAACATTCCCTAATTTGGCTAAGTTAGCAGGCATTGCAATCGTATTAATGCCTTCGGAATAAGGCAGCGTAAATGAACCTATATCGCCTGCATTGGCATACAACTCATCAATTTTAAGGTTTATAAATGTTTCTTCCAGGTTTGGCAAACCATTCATGATAATATTTCCTTTGAACGAGGTTTGCTTACCAAGTGCGAATTGAAAATCCTTGGCACTAAACGAAGAAACTGTTCCCCTGACTTTACCCGAAAAATCAATTAAATTATCCATGCCATCCAAATCGGAGGCGAAGGAAACAATATCGCGCATATCGAGCTGCGATGGCTCAATTGTGGCAGTAAACTTAATGCTATCCAAGAAGTAGTTATAGGCATCCCAATTATCATATTCAAACTTTAGGTCCATCGACAAGCGGCTTTTGGCTGTGGTAAACTGAAGTTTATCCGCTTTCAGTCCGCGAGGGCAAACAATGGCTTTGGTTGAAAAATCATCGATCCTGAACCCGCTTTTTTCTTTCAGTGCCAATTGCCTGATGTCGCCTTGTATAGTATCGCCATGGAGCGAAATATTCCTTACTTCGAGGTTTAACTTCGCAAAATCCAAATCTGAAAAATCAATGCCTTTGCCCGGTTTCATATAGCGTTCGTCGCGCATGGCAAAGTGCGATTCTTTTAGTTTTACATTATCAGCTATTAAAACCCATGGTGCCGATGGTGTTGTATCTTTTGGCCCAGATGAGGCAAAGTGGTCAATAATAAACTGGAGATTTAAGCTGCTGTCGTTTTTGTAATAGATAAGGTTGATATCGGCATTGCCAAGTAAAATTTCATTCAAATGCAATTTATGTGCTTTAAAATCAATAGATTTGACATCAGCCCTGATTTTTTTCGCCTGGAATAAAACATTTTTGTGTTTGTCGCGGATCCTGATATCGGTGATTACAGCTTCCAGGAACCAGTTTAAACGGAAATCGCCAATAACGACTTCTGTTTCTAATTCCTTCGAGAGGAAGCTGGCAGCCTCGTGTGCTAAATAGCTTTGCACCACTGCCGTACGGAGCATTAAAAAAGCGGCCAGCGGCGTAAGCAACAGGGACAGCATTACAACCAATAGTATGCCAACTGGTTTTTTGATACTTTTGCAGTTTAAAAATTAATAATCCCTCCCCATTTTTCAACCTTGCTTTTTCAAAACAAACAATAACCTTTAATCCCGTTTATGCCTGTTTATATCCTTGGAATCGAATCCTCCTGCGACGACACCTCAGCCTCTGTGCTGAAAGACAATATATTGCTTTCAAACATCATTGCTAACCAACAGGTACATAAAGCTTTTGGCGGTGTAGTGCCGGAACTGGCTTCGAGGGCACATCAGCAAAATATTATTCCTGTAATCGACAAGGCGCTCAAAGATGCAAATGTAAGAAAAACTGAATTAAGTGCGGTTGCTTTTACCCGTGGGCCGGGATTGCTTGGTTCGCTGCTGGTCGGCACTTCGTTTGCCAAATCTTTTGCCCTCGGTTTGAATATACCACTTGTTGAGGTTAACCATTTAAAAGCACATATCCTGGCTCATTTTGTTATTCAACCAGGTAAGGAAAAAGCTTTGCCTAGGTTTCCATTTTTATGCCTTACAGTATCGGGTGGGCATACACAAATTGTTGTTGTTAAGGATTTTAACGAAATGCAGATTATAGGCCAAACCATTGATGATGCTGCAGGCGAGGCTTTTGACAAATCGGCAAAAATATTGGGATTGGAATATCCGGGCGGGCCACTAATTGATAAACTTGCCCAAACCGGGAATCCAGGTGCTTTTTCGTTTGCAAAAACAAACGTTCCAGGGCTAAACTTTAGTTTCAGTGGGCTAAAAACGTCGATCCTTTATTTCCTAAGGGATAAATTGAAAGAAGACTCATTATTTATACAAAACAATTTGCCCGATTTGTGTGCGTCCATACAATCGGCTATTGTAAATACGCTGATGATAAAACTAAAACTGGCCAGCCAGCAGACAGGTATTACCGAAATTGCCATTGCCGGAGGGGTTTCGGCCAATTCGGGATTAAGAAATGCAGTATCCAATATGCAATCAAGCGCAGGCTGGAAAGTGCATATCCCTGAATTTCAGTTTACCACTGATAATGCAGCCATGATAGCCGTGGCTGGGTATTACAAATTCCTCGAAGGGGCTTTTGCCGATCAATCCGTTACACCGTATTCGAGGGGCGGAATTTAACGATACAAGCACAAATAAGTTGTGTCGGAATCGGCTTTCACTTTAAAAGTCACACCTTTTTCAACCCTAAAAGTTTCGAATGGTTTGTATGATTTCCATTCGGTTTCGCCGGGCTGCATTACATTTAATTCACCCGAAGTTACTGTCATATATTCTACCGAAGAAGTGCCAAAATTATATTCACCTGCAGCCATAACTCCAATGGTAGCTGGGCCGTCGGGCATTTCAAAAGCAATGGATTTTACGTTTCCATCGAAGTATTCGTTTGTTTTGAACATGGTTATTGGTTATTGGTTAATGGTTATTCGTTATTCGTTAATGGTTATTGGCGGCAACTGAGCGTTGGTTGTTGAGCCATTCGCCGAAACAAACCGAAGTGTTATTGGTTAATGGTTATTGGCGGACACTGAGCTTGTCGAAGTGTTATTGGTTATTGGTTATTGGCGGACATCGCACATCGCACCTCCCACATCCAACCTCCCACATCTTACCTCACAACATCGAACCTCTCGTTCAAGCCTTTTTTTAACGATTTCGAACTAAAATCGTAATGAAAATATTCGCGGTTTATAATACTAGAGGGAAGGTTTTCGCGGATGTAGTCGTTCATAAAATAATCGAAAAGAAGCTCGGCATGTTTTTGACCTGAAGATTCAGCCATAGCATATACATCCTGCATTGCAATTGAATCACGATTTCCAAGCATCCCAAAATCGCCCTGCATCAGGTCAATATCAAGCCCAAGATGGTAATCATCCTGAATATATCCTTCGAGATAAAGAACTTGCTTATTTGATGAGTTTGTCCGGCTTACCTCAAGCCAACTGCTCAGATTTACCTGATTTACCCTAAAATCTTCGTAAAATATGGTATTGTCTTCAACTGAATATTTCTGCTGATACTTTATCTTATACTCTTCATCTAGTTGAAGTTGTGCCAATTGGACAATCCATTTTGGATCGGGCAGAGAAAGGTACAGGTCGGAGGTTTCATCCAGATAAACGTCGTAACCAATTTTTGAAAGTTGGTTTATAAGGCTATTTGTAAAGTTTGTAAGGAAAATCGAGTCGGAAACATGCTGTATAAAAAGAGATTGCGACCATGCCAACGAATCAATTTGTTCGGGGCTGTACCTAATACTGGTATCGTAAGTAACAGTTAGGTTCTCTTTGAATAAATCGTACAGGGGAACTATCATAACTCCATTCCCTTTATGGTTTTTCACATAATTCCGGGCGAGTTTGCGCTCAGGGCTACAAGCTCCCAATAGGAACAGGATAAAAATACCTGCCAAGCCTATTTTTGGAACCGAAATTATTTTTCTCACCACTGTGAATGAAATATCAGATTATTCAACTGTCAGATTTTTCAACATCTGATCAGCAAATGCCTTACCGAATGCTATGCCTTTTTGAATGCCTTCTTCGTGTGGCGTAAATTTGATGTATAATCCTTCACCAAAGTATTTTAACTTAAGATTGGCCAGATTAGATTCCAGCATTTTCGAAGCTTCCCCGCTCCATCCGTATGAACCAAACGAAGAAGCCAGCTTTCCTTTGTCACGAAGTGGGTTTATGGCAGCAAATAACTGGTAAACAGGCATTAATATATTTTGATTAATGGTTGGCGATCCTACCAGAAGGCCAGTACAGTTAGACATATAATATTCCATGTGCTCCAACGACATGTTTTCGATATCATGAACTTCCACATGTACCCCTGGCACCTGGCTTACGCCTTTTGCAATAGCCTCTGCAATTGAAGAAGTATTGTGGTAGGCAGAAACATAAGGAATAAAAACCATTGGTTTGTCGCCTAATGACAGGGCTTCCTTTGCATATTTTTCGCTCAAATCCACATACTTTTTCCAATGGGTACGAAGAATTGGGCCGTGACCCGGACAAACTGAACTGATTGGCAAAGGCCTGATTTTTTCAATTGCCCTCAACATAAATTTGCTGAACGGCTTAAGGATTACATCAAAGTAATACCTGAAGGCATCGTCCCAGTTCCCAACTTTATCATCGAACATGCGCGAATCGCAGTAATGGGCACCAAATGAGTCGCAGGTAAAAAGGATATTTTCACCTTGCAAAAATGAATAAATGCTATCGGGCCAATGCAAATTGGCCGCACCGATTACCTGAATTTTTTTGTTGCCAAGATCAAGAATATCGCCATCGCGAACTTGAAGATGCTTAAAATCGCGGCCCAGCATATCTTTTAGGTAACGTATGGCATTACCGCTGCCAACCACAGTTGCGTTTGGCGCAATTTCCAGAATTTTAGAAAGGCTTCCCGAATGGTCAGGTTCGGTATGGTTTACTACAATGTACTCCAATTCTGCCGGGTCGGTAAGTTGTTTTAGCTTTTCGAGAAAAACAGGGAAATACTTGTCTTTAACTGTCTCAACAAGGGTTTTTTTCTCCGCATTTATAAAATACGAATTGTAAGTTGTGCCATACGGGGTATGCATTACCACATCAAAAGTTACCAACTCGCGGTCGAGAACACCTAACCAGTGTACATCCTTTGTGATTTCAAGAATTTTATCGTCGATCATATTTTTTTATTTCAGTAATTGGTAAAGGGTGTATTTAATTATCCTATGATAGTGTTCGTTTTTCGTTTTACTTCTTAAAAAAGTGTCATCTGCACTCCGGTTCCAATATCATCATCGTCAGGGAAATCAGGCGGCTGGGGTGGAAGCTGTTTACTGGCAACCTTTTCTTCTTCCTCTTTAATTTCTTCCTCATTAATTTCTTCCTCTTCTATTTCAGGTTCATTAACGTCAGTTTCCTCAATTTCAGTATTTTCATCTTCGTCCTCCTGTACAGTTTCCTCAATTTCGTCAACAGGGATTGGATCGAGCCAAGAAATTTGGCTTACAGGATGGTTGCTGAGTTTTTTCCCTTTTGCTTTTACGCCCATTACCTCAACAAACTCATCAATAATAATTTCTTCAGGATCAAGGGGTTTACGGGAATCGTCATTTTGAAATTCTACTCTAATCTGAGGACGTTTATCAGCAACAGCAGCAACAAATTTATTGCCGTCTTCTTCTGGGAACATGCAAACTTTTTTATCCGAAACTTCTGGTAAAAAGCGTTTAATGAAATAGGCCTTTTTTTGCTCGCTGAAATACAGCACAGTCAGCGCTTTAGTTGGGTTGAATTTTTCAATGAGCGCCATATCCTCATCAAAATGATTGGATAAATCGAAGCTCATCAATCGGTAAAACCCTGTGCGACTGAGCACTAAGATTTTATCCGCTTCTTTAAAAGCTCCCAGATACATTCCCCGTTCGTCGGTATTAAGACGCATCACGGTATCGTCGTACCAAATATGGCGTGCCCCAAGTGTGGAGAATCCCCTTTCGGCTTGTACAATTTTTTTTACCGCATTTTTGCTCAGCACATTGCCTTGCGAACTGCGCCCTTTTATCGCCAATTCGGAAATATCAAAATCGAAGTTGAGTTTTTTTAAGCGGGGTTTTGCTTTGAGGCTAACTTTTATAATTTCGGATTCGCCATTTGGGTTAGCTGTAAAATATATGATTTTTGAACCAGCGGTCCCTTTGGTAAGCACATATTCCTTGTCGCGTACAACGCCGGTAACCGAAAAACGTTTAATATAAACTGCACCCATCCGTCCGTCCTGATACACTACGTGGTAAACTGTTCGGGTGTCATTCTTTTTAAAAACGTCAATATGAATCACGTTTTTACCTACAAAAGCTTTCTCCACAACACGTGAAACGGCAAAAGTCCCGTCTTCGCGGAATACTATAATATCATCTATATCAGAACAATCGCAAACGAATTCATCTTTTTTCAGCCCAAAACCGGCGAAACCTTCCACACGGTTAACATACAGCTTTTGTGTAGCCGCGGCAACGGCAGCCGCTTCAATGCTTTCAAAGTTCCTGAGTTCGGTTTTGCGTTCACGGCCGGATGCATACTTTTTTCTGATATTTTCATAAAAAGCTATCACATAATCAGTCAGGTGTTCAAGATTATGCCTTACTTCGAGCAATTCGGCATTAAGGTTTTTGATATGTTCATCGGCCTTAAATGAATTGAACCTTGATATGCGTTTTATGCGGATTTCGGTCAGCCTTAAAATATCCTCCTCGGTAATTATGCGATAAAAATCAGGCTTATAGGGTTCTAATCCTTTATCAATTGCCTGAATTACAGCCTCCCATGTTTTACATTCTTCAATGTCGCGGTAAATACGGTTTTCGATAAAAATCCGCTCCAAAGATGCAAACAGCAGCGATTCCAACAATTCCTGTTCACGGATAAGAAGCTCCATTTTAATCAGTTCGAGTGTTCGCTGAACCGATATGCGAAGGATTTCTTTTACACCGATAAAGTAGGGTTTCCCTTTGTGGATAACGCAGGAATTTGGCGATTCGGACCTTTCGCAATCCGTGAAAGCATATAGGGCATCAATGGTTTGGTCGGGTGAAACCCCGGTTTGCAGATGAATAAGTATTTCTACATTCTGAGCCGTATTGTCATCAATCTTGCGTATTTTTATTTTACCCTTTTCGCTGGCAGCAATTATGGTATCAATCAAATCGCCGGTTGTTGTTCCCCAGGGTATCTCGGTTATGACCAGTGTTTTTTTGTCCTGCTGCGTTATCCGGGCACGAATTCGGACTTTGCCACCCCTCAACCCATCGTTGTATTTTATTACGTCCGCAAGGCCTCCTGTTGGGAAATCAGGAACCAAGGTAAAGTCATTACCTTGAAGCACAGCAACCGAAGCATCAATTAATTCCACAAAATTATGTGGCAATGTTTTGGATGCCAGTCCAACGGCAATTCCTTCAACGCCCATTTGCAACAGCACCGGGAATTTCATTGGAAGGTTCACCGGTTCTTTGTTGCGCCCGTCGTACGAAAGCTTCCACTTGGTAGTTTTCGGGTTGAAGGCCACATCCAGCGCAAATTTCGAAAGCCGGGCTTCAATATACCGTGGTGCTGCCGCTCGGTCGCCGGTAAGTATATTCCCCCAGTTTCCCTGGGTGTCAATAAGCAAATCTTTTTGGCCAATCTGAACCATGGCGTCGCCGATGGATGCATCGCCATGCGGGTGGTATTTCATTGTATTGCCAATAACATTGGCAACTTTGTTATAGCGGCCATCTTCGAGTTCCCACATGCTGTGCAGGATGCGCCGCTGAACCGGCTTCAGCCCGTCGAGCACTTCAGGCACGGCTCTGTCAAGAATTACGTAGGAGGCATAATCGAGGAACCAGTTTTGGTACATCCCCGGCAAAAAAGTTGTGTGGTGCAATTCATCGGTATCTGTCGGAACCAGATCTGCCGGCAACAATCCTTCAGCATCTTCGGCAGGTAAACCCCCGTGCGGGATTTCATCCTCAAAAACCCCTTCTGCCAATTCGTCGTTCATGTCCATTTAATCTAACAATTTTAATTACCACATTCCACCTTTAACTAACCACAATTTTGCTGCAAAATTACTCTTAGTAAGTAATTTATAAAATCTAACTTCCTACTTTTTAACGAATCTTATCAACAAAATTTCGGATAATAGTAGAATTAAAGCAGCCCATATAAAGTAACGCCAAAGCTGTGTTCCGCTGTTTATTGAAGCAATTACTTCATTTAAAGGCTTTTGGCCCGATTTTAATATGTTAAAGTTATCCAGATGTGCTTTGTCCAACATGTTCTCCAATTCGTCGGTACTGTTGCTTGTAAGGTCGCTTTCGCCCCGGTTGTAATTAAACGAAAGCGAGGTTATGGCTTTTTTATCGTTGAGCAATTCAAAATTACCTGACGAATGTATCTGGTTTGCCACAAAAACATTCACCATATTGCCCGATGTGTTGGTTTGGGGAATCATTTCAAAATCACCTTGTAGCGATTTTATTTTAAATATTTTATCTCCTTCGGGAATTGTGGTCCCAACGCGTATTGCTTTATTGTCGCCGATTATGCTGTACAAGCTATGCGTGGGATGGCTTATGAGGGCAATATTATAGAGTACCGGAACAAACAAGGCTTGTTGCACGAAATTACTGAACGCAGCATCAAGCGGCGCCGCAAATTGCAAAACCTGGCCTAAACCGCTTATGGTAAGCGTAAGGAATTCCCTGCCGTTGAGCATGCCCATTAAAGGTGTAGTTAGGCTGGAAGTAGGAACCTGGATTGGAAAATGCTTGTTTACTTTCGGCAAATCAGTATTTGCTGAAACAGCCATCTTTGCTTGGCTTTTTTCGAATACATCGCGGAACAAATAACTTTCTTCACTCAACTTTACAACTTTGGTGCTGGTAGTATCGCTTTTTTGATAGGTTGGGGAATTGAGCGATGAAAGAAAATTATTATAAGTGGTTAGGTCGGCATTATAGGCAGGCAGGATAAGGATTGTTCCACCATTACCAACGTACTTTTTTATTTCGCCAGATAATCCGGATGAAATAATTGGGATTTCGTTGAATATGATCAGGTCGTATTTTGGAAGGCTTCCATAATCAAGCGATTTTTCATTCATATTGGTGAACTGGATGGAAGAATCCTGCTTGTAAAGCGCATTCAGGAACCGGTTTTCGGAACCGCCGTTGATGGCAAGAACATTAATGGAAGCAAGCACATCAAACGAAAAATAGAACTTATCATCATAAGTTATTGGATAATCTGTTACCTGCAATAAACCATGTTGCGGGCCTGTTTGGTGAATGGTAAAAGGTAATTCAACAGTTGTTGACATTCCCGCTTTAATATCAATGGAAGCAACTGATTTTTGCTGGTTGTTGATGAGTAGTTTCAGGGGGATTTTTTCAAGATCATTTTCGGATTTATTCCATATCCTGGCCGAAAGCAGGGACGTTTTGCCCGGTTGCTGGGTAGGCTGTTCAAACCAACAAGTATCAATATAAACATTGTCAACAGCCGTTGATTTTAAAGGGACCAGATACGTATTGACTGTTGAATCATTTTGAAAATCGATGCCGTTGAAGGATGATTTTTGAAAATCGGAAACAATAAATGAGCTTCGGCGCGAATTTGGTTCGTTTTTGAGCAGATCGTTCTGGCGGCGGATAATTTCGTTGAACGAACGAACCGAAGGCGAAATTTTCACCTCTTCAAGCAGGGTCAGAAATTCATCGCGGGTAACAAGCCTTTGGTGCCTGCCTTCAAAATCACAAGTTAGCAAGTGGAACAAATCACTTGATTTGTATGCCGATACGATTTCACGGGCTTTAGTTTTTGATTCGTCGAGCAAAGTGCCGTTTGTGCCAACGGCTTCCATACTGAACGAGTTGTCAACAAAAACACTTACCGCATTTCGGGAAGCTATACGTGAGTGTTTATTTGAAAAAGGTATATACGGTTGCGCGAAAGCCATTACAAGCGCGGCAATAGCCAATATCCGTGTTGCCAGAATAAGCAAGTGGCGGAGCTGCGACTGTTTTTGGGTTTGCTGCTTCAGCTCTTGTAAAAACCTGACATTGGTAAAATATACCTTTCGGAACCGCCTGAAATTGAACAGGTGGATTATAATGGGTATTGCTACCGCAAGTAAACCAAAAAGATATAATGGATTAACAAATTGCATAGAAGTGGCAAATGGCATTAGTAAGCCAAATGCACCGCAAAAGTAAGAATTTTAACGGGATGGAATGTAGTAGCCCTTTAATATTGGGAAGTGTGTTTTCGGGAAAACTAAATGCGGGTTTTAATACTGATTCCACTCCGAAAAGTTTTTTTTTGCCACTAAGCCACTAAATCTCTAAGTTTACTCACAATTACTTATTTTAAAGGAGTTCGTGATAACGCTTCGCTAAGTTCACAAAGTTTATAGTGATGATTAACAATACTCTGTGTCCCTCGGTGTCCTCTGTGCCTCCGTGGTTTCCTTTTTTAAGGTTTTCGGAGAGCACTAAATACTAAAGGTCATAGCCAGCAATTGCCGGTTTATTTCAACCAATCTTCGGCTTCGGCAATGGTTCTACATATTTTTACCGATAATCCGCGGTTTACGGCCACAGTTTCCCAAAAATCAGCATCCTTCAAATTAGATGCTTTACACACAATGGCAGTTTTTGAAATTTTAGGCGCAAGTTCAGAGATAAATTTGGCAGATTCGAAGGTGTCAAAAGTATCTAACGAATACTCCAACTGCGATTCGTCGCATAAAATCTTTGAAACTCCAAATGAAATGGCAGCCTCTATCACTGCCTTCCCATAATTTTCAACTTGTTCGAGATTATCGTCCCTTCCGGAAGCTTTAACCCTTAGCAGGTTTCCGGAACACTCAATCGTGTATTGTATTGCCATAATAACAAGGTAACAACGAAAGGTAAGAAATTTGATTGATTATTTGCTTTAACTTTCAGGCGGTTATTCTAAGTCAAAATAACCAAAGTTGAGTCCACTCCGATAACCTAATAATGAAGACCCGCCACTAAGCGGTGTGCTGAGCCTGCCGAAGCAGCACTACGCCATAAAGGTTCACAAGGCATTGTTATTCAGTGTTATAAACTTAGTGAAGCTTATAGGATTTGTGCCTTTGTGGCTAAAAAATAGACTTTTCGTAGCGGACTCAAATTTGGATCTTCCACTATCCAAAATCGAGTTCTTGAAGTTTAAGCCAGCTACGAAAAGCCGCTTTTTAGCACAAGAGCACAAAGCCCCTGAGTTTACCTGTAATTGTTTGATTTAAAAGAAATTCACTTCGGTAGTAGGCTTGGTGTGCCATTCCCAACGCTTTGCGGCAATTCTTTGTTTAGGGCTTTTCGGAGTAGGGCCAATCTTCTCTTAGCCTTTTTCACTAAAATCTGAACCCTACCATAACAATATATCTGTAGCCCATTGATGTTGTGTTTACTGAACCCGATTTTTCAAATTCCCCTGGTTCGATCACAAGGCTATATCCGGGAATTTTTTCGGCAAGTGCTTCATTTAACTTCATAAACAATTCAGACTCAGAATCTGGATCAAGGGATGTATCTATATTGGCTTTCAATTTATAAAATGAAGCACCAGGTCCAAATAGGACCATATCCAAAGAAACCCTGTCCCAAAAAATAAACTGATATCCCAATTGGAACCCCACGGTTGAAACCCTGAATTTGAAATCTAAGTTAAAATTTCCGGTAAAATCGGCTGTATTTGCCTCAAGTGCAAATTTTCTGTTGTAGGAATTTAGGGCGAAATAAGGCCCGATGTATAAACCGTGTGGCGAATTGTATTTGTTTTCTTTTGCCAGATAAAACCTGTAATCCCCACTTAGGCTTATTCCCCGGTTTGTTATATCCTTCTTTAAATTTTTCACCGAATCGGTGTTGATGCTAAAAAGCCTACCCAACATGAAGGTGCCAACATGCAACGAAGCTGATTGGTGTTTTCCGAAAGTCCTTTCGTAACCAAGGATGTAATTATTGTTCCCAAAAATCATTGGGTTGGTAAGATTAATTTTTACCGAGTTTTTCTTCTCCTTTTTCAAAGAGTCCTGAACCTGACAATCCGCATTTGGCGAATACGCCAACAAGCAAATCATCACAAATGCAGTCAAAAACTGAATGTGTATTCTATTTTTCATGTGTTATTATTTGTTTTTTACGGGTCACATGGAATACGCCAGATTGATTATAATATCATCCTTGGTTGATGATTTATTCCAATCATGGCTATTTCATCTGTTGTTAATTTGTTTAGTTCGGCAGGCTCACTATAAATTTTAAAGGTCAGTTGGAATACGCCATAATATCATTTTCGGTTGGTGATAAAATTTTACCATGGCTATTTCATGTGTTTGTTTTTTAATTTAGGCTCAAATGGAACTCGCCAAAATATCCATCCCTTTGTTTGACAACAGTTTGGCTTGGCTTGATTCATTGAATGGGCATTGAAAAAACGATTGCTTTCTGATTTCAAAGATAATTAAATATGTTAAATTCTACATCAGATAGAGATTAAAAAAACATTGGGGGCAATTTGTCAATACTTTCAAAAATGGCCTCAACAATTTCAGTAATAACTGATAGGCTACCTTGTTTATTACACATGGTTTCTTTTCAAGAATTATCTGATGCGAATCATTATCAATATGTTACACCATAAAAAAAGCCCTGAAATTTTCAGGGCTTTTAAATTTATGGGATAAAAAGCTATTTCTTCTTTATAACGTCTTTGCCTGCTTCTTTAAGTTTTCTCTCTTTGCGGCGGTTCGACATCATAATAAAGTCGTAAGCAACCGGTGTAGCATTGAAAATGGAGGAGTAAGTACCAACTGTTATACCAACCAACAATGCGAAGATAAATCCACGGATTACATCACCACCAAAAAGGAATATTGCAAGCAAGGTAACAATAGTTGTACCCGCAGTATTTACGGTACGTCCCAATGTACTGTTCATACCACCGTTCATATTGGTTGCCAAATCGCGGTTTGGATATAGCCCAATCCATTCACGCAACCTGTCGAAGATGATTACAGAGTCGTTGATAGAGTAACCAATAATAGTGAGTATAGCAGCGATAAATGCCTGATCCACTTCGAGGCTGAATGGTAATATGCCATAAAAGATGGAATACATAGAAATGGTAACCAATGTATCGTGGAACAATGAAGTTACACCACCAAGGCCGTATTGCCATTTGCGGAACCTGACGGCGATGTAGGCGAAAATTGCCAACAAAGCAAAGAACAAAGCATAAACTGATGATTGCTTGATGTCGTCGGATATGGTTGGATCCACTTTCTGTGAATTTTGTATTCCAATCGATTCGTTGTTGGTACTGAAATCGTCAGGTGAAAGCGGGGTTTTATAAAAACTTAGAAGCCCTGTATAAAGCCGGTTTTCAACAATCGAATCGGCTTTTTCCGATTTATCATCAACCATAAATTTGGTTGTAATTTTCACCCTGTTTTTGTTTACACCAATGGTTTTAACTTCAGGGGCTTCACCAAAGGTTTTGCCAAGGGAAGCGCGGATATCACCTGTATTTACATCTTGGTCGAACTTCACGATGTAAGACCGTCCCCCTGCAAAATCAACACCAAAATTCAAACCTTTGGTTGCCAAGGAAATCATACCAATTAAAATCACGGCACCCGAAACCATGTAAAGTTTCTTCCTGATACCAATAAAATTAATATTTACTTTGGTAAAGGCATTGATGGTGTATTTGTTACCAAAGGTGATTGCCACGTTCCTGGTGAGCATGGCCTCGAAAATGAGGCGCGAAATAAAGATTGCAGTGAAAAGTGAGGTAAGGATACCAATGATAAGCGTGGTAGCAAAACCTTGTATCGGGCCTGACCCAAAAATGTAGAGAACGATACCTGTTATGATTGTAGTAACGTTCCCGTCAATAATAGCAGAATACGCATGTTTGAAACCGTCATGTATAGCAAGCCGTAAGCCTTTACCTGCCCTCACTTCTTCCTTTATACGTTCGTAAATAATTACGTTTGCGTCAACCGCCATACCAAGGGTAAGAACAATACCGGCAATACCAGGCAGTGTAAGAACTGCGCCAACACTGGCCAATACACCAATTAGGAAAAATACGTTGGCTAACAAGGCAACATTGGCTACCAAACCAGCTTTTGCATAGTAGAACTGCATGTATAACAGTACCAGAATAAAAGCGATGATAAATGAAAGCAAACCTGCATTGATGGATTCTTTACCAAGCGATGGTCCAACAATTTCTTCCTGAACTATTCGTGCAGGAGCAGGTAATTTACCAGCTTTCAGTACGTTTGCCAAATCTTGTGCTTCTTCAACGGTGAAATTTCCTGAGATAGATGAACGTCCGTTAGGGATTTCGTCGTTTACGTTTGGCGCTGAATATACATAACCATCGAGTACAATTGCAACTTGTTTGCCTACATTGTCACGGGTTAGGTTACGCCAAATTTTGGCACCGGTATTATTCATGCCCATTGAAACCTCAACACGTCCATTTTGGTCGAAATCCTGGGATGCGCTAACAATTACATCGCCAAAAAGGGCTGCGGTATTTTCGCGGTTGGTTGATTTAAGTGCCATTAATTCCAATACTTCCGGAGCTTCCTTTTCAGGTTTAATAGTCCAGGCAAGCTGGCAATTGCGAGGCAACATTCCTTGTATTTTCTTTAGCATGGAATTGATGCGGGCAGTATCTTTTATTGCTGCATAACCAACTGTTGCGCGGTTAGTTGCAAAGGTTTGCCCGTTTTGCTGCTGGTAAGCTGGTTGCAGGTAAGCAAATAATGGATTTTCTTTCCTGTATTTTTCAATTTGTTGTTCCTTGCCTGCTGCGGTGGTATCTTGTTTCAACTTATCGGCAAGACTTGATTTTTTGGTGGTATCAGCTTTTGCAACATTGCTCGAATCGGCTTTGGCTGCGGTCGAATCGGAGGCAGTTGTTGTGGTATCAACAGTTACGCTCCCTGTAGCGAGGCGTTTGTTGGCATCGTTGAAAATACCTGCTAATTCGCTGAATTTATAGGTTTCCCAGAATTCGAGTTTTGCCGAACCTTGTAAGAGTTTTCTAACGCGTTCCGGATCTTTAATACCTGGCAACTCGATAAGGATACGGTCGCTGGTTGCAAGCTTTGTGATGTTTGGCTGCGTTACGCCGAAACGGTCGATACGGTTGCGGAGGATATTAAAAGTCCTGTCAAAAGCATCGGTACACTCCTGACGAACCACTTTCAAAACTTCCTCGTTGGTTGAGTTTGGCCTTATTTTTTCGCGCAATTCCATCCGACCGAAAATTGCCGAAAGTTTTGCATTTGGATCAATTTGGGCAAAAGCTTCGCCAAATAAAGTTACAAAATCTTTTTGACTGTTTTTTTGGTTTTGGTTGGCGGCAGCCATTGCTTTGGTGAAAACAGGGTTTGTGCTGTTTCCCGACATTCCTCTTACCACATCGGCAACGGAAACTTCCATTGTAACATTCATGCCGCCCTTAAGGTCAAGACCAAGGTTGATTTCACGGTCGAGGCATTCCTTATACGTGTACTTACGGAGAAGTATATTATAAACGGGTTGATTGGCTACTGAATCGAGATAGTAGCGTGTGCGGGCTTTTTGAATGGAATCGGTGAGCCTGGCTTCAATTTTGGCATCGTTTTTTGCTAATTGTTTAGCTAAGGCAATTGCCTGTTCGTTATTTGCGTAATTCTTCGCTTTTTTTTCGGTAATAGTTGTTACCAAAGTGAATGAAAGCTGGAAAAGACAAACTACGGCAAATGCTATTGCAAAGAAACGTATTGCGCCTTTATTCTGCATGTGTTTAGAATTTAGGTAGTTAGATAAACTTTATTTTTTGAGCCTGCAAAGATAGAAATCTATTGCCAAATAACAAACCTACCACAAGAAAGAAATGCAGCCTTTTATCATCTTGTTATTAACTTAATAGCTTTAAAATTGATTTATTGCAAGAGATTCCTGCGTTTTATTGGCCCATTTTTATCCTCTATCCCGAGGTTTTTAATACCTAATTAATGATTGCTTCATTTTCAACTTCAAATGTACACTGTAGTTTATGTCAGTTTATTTTCGATTTTTATATTCTGATAGATTTCCATTCCTAAAAACAAAGCATTTGCTTTGTCCTTGTCTTTTTTTTACCTAACCAATTGCCTTAATAACGACCTTTGTAATACCTTTTATAATACTTGCAAACCGAAACAAACCTATTTATTCCCAACTGTATGCTTTTCCAATATCTTCGAAATGCTGCAATCCTGCTAACTATTTTGGCTGGTTTCAGTGATTTTTCACTTGCTCAAAGCCAAACCCATCCGCTAACTGTTTTAACCTACAACATCCGTTATGCCAATCCCGAAGATGCACCAAATACCTGGGCACAGAGGAAGGAGAAAGTTTTTGGCCTTATCCGCGAGGCGAAACCCGATGTTTTTGGCCTTCAGGAAGCACTGATAGAACAGGTTCTGGATGTTAGAAATGCTTTTTCAGGCTATAAATTTATAGGTGTTGGTCGTGACGATGGCAAAAAATTGGGTGAATATTCCCCTCTGTTTTTCAATTCGGAAAAATACACTTTAATGGAAAGCGGCACTTTCTGGTTGTCGCAAACACCATCGGTTCCCGGCAGCCGTGGCTGGGATGCCGCATGCAACCGTGTTGTTACCTGGGTGCATTTAAAGGAAAATACTACTGGAAAACCGTTTGTGGTTTTTTGCACCCATTTTGACCATATCGGTGAAATTGCAAGGCGGAATTCTGCCAATCTCCTACTTCAAGCCTTGGATTCGTTAGCCAAGGATAAAACTGCCATTGTACTTGGCGATTTTAACGCAACTCCCGATTCGGAACCCTATCAAATTATTACTTCTACCTCGGATCCAAAAAGTTTAACTGATGCTGGCCTGATTGATAAAAACTATACTGGCCTTCAATATACCTATTGCGGGTTTAAAGTTGGAGGATTGCCCTGCGAAAGGATTGACTACATTTTTGTTAAAAATATATATAAGGTTGATTCGTATAAGGTAAACCCTGCCAACAACGGCACTTATTATCCTTCCGACCATTTGCCGGTTAGCGCAAGGATATTTTTGGAGTAATCGCGAAAGTATGTGAGTAACATAATGATATTGAATATTCTGCAAATTTGGCATGAATGTAAAACCTCAATTTATAAAGTGAAAAGAAGAAAATATTTACTCTTTTGTTTAGTTGCCCTTATTGTTTCGAACAGATTCGGTGCATTTGCTCAATTATCGGCGTTACACGGTTTTGGCCGAAACGACAGTGTTATATGCTTAGGCGAAAATTCCGATACGCTTTCCTTTCCTTTTGCCGGAGGCTTGAATAGCTGCCAGTTTACCAATATGGATGTAAATTTAGATGGATTAGATGATCTATTGGTTTTCGACAGGCACGGAAACCGGATTTTGCCATTTCTTGCCTTGTCTCTCGCAAACCCTAAATTCAGGTTTTCCTCTCAATATTCCGCTTCGTTTCCACCCATCGAACAATGGATTCAAACAGTGGATTATAACTTTGATGGCAAAAGCGACATTTTTACCTATACTACTGGTGGGATAAAAGTATATCGCAACATTTCGGATAAAACACTGGAATTTAAGCAGGTTACAAGCCCATTCCTGCTTTCGCAACAAGGTACTACGCTAACAAATATTCTGGTTACGTATGCCGACTATCCAGCCATTGCCGACATTGACCGTGATGGCGATTTCGATATTTTGACGTTTGGCGATTTTGGCGTTTTTGTTGAGTGGCACAAAAATCTCTCGATGGAAAATTTTGGCAAACCTGATTCACTGATTTTCCAAAAAGTTTCATCCTGTTGGGGGCAATTTGCTGAAAGCAACGAGGGCAATACTATAGTTTTGGATACTTGTTCCGGGGTATTTAATTCGTTAAAACATTCAAATGCTGCATCTAATGACCCAAAACACACCGGTTCTACTTTGCTGGTAACCGATTGGAATGAGGATGGACTTCCTGATCTTACAGTCGGCGATGTGGATTTTGGGAAACTGGTTTATCTGATTAATGGCGGAACAGTAACAAATGCAAAAATTACGTCCCAAACCAATGATTTTCCCAACCAGGCAAATCCTGTTGCGTTAAACATATTTCCTGCAGCCATGCAGCTTGATGCCAATAATGATGGTTTGAAAGATTTGTTGGTGTCGCCATTTGATCCTTCCCTCACAAAAGGCGAAAATTTTGAGAGCGTTAATTTATACCTTAGTAATGGGACTACATCTTTACCTAATTATAGTCTGACGTCAAAAAACTTTCTTCAGGATCAGATGCTTGATTTTGGTTCGGGTGCATATCCTGTTTTCTTTGATTATAATGGAGATGGCTTAGTGGATGTGTTGGTAGGGAATTATGGATATTACGACACTTGTACAAATACGGCTGCAAGTGGTTTTCAATGTTTTTACACGGCTAAAATTGCCTTGTTGCTCAATATTGGAACAATGCAAGAACCTGTTTTTAAGCTTGTTGACCGCAATATTGCCCATCTGGATTCGCTTCAATTACAATCGCTTATTCCATCGGTTGCCGATATGGATGGCGATGGCGATGCCGATTTGGTTTGCGGCAACTCGAAAGGCAAGTTGGTATATTGCGAAAATGTCGCGCTTACCGGACAAGCGGCTGATTTTAAACTTGTTGACCCAGCTTGGAAATCAATTGATGTTGGCGATTTTGCCGCACCACAACTTTTCGACTTGGATCAGGATGGGTTAACCGACCTGGTTTGTGGAAAACGGAACGGAAGTTTGAACTTTTACAAAAATATGGGCAGCGCTACCAACCCGGAGTTTACGCTTGAATCGGAATTGTTTGGCGAAGTGGATGTTACCAACACACAACTATCTAATTATGGATATAGCTTGCCATGTTTTTATAGAGATAAAAAAGGCGAAACCCTTCTTTTCGTAGGTTCCGAATTTGGCGATATCTTCGTTTATGATCAAATAGAAAATAACCTGAACGGAAAATTCAGGTTGTTGGGGAACATTCCTAATATTAAGGAAGGCTGGCGCAGCGGGGTTGCTATCGGGAACCTGAATGGGGACACTCTTGCCGATATGCTGCTTGGCAATTACTCCGGCGGTTTGGGCCTGTTTTTCGGGAAACCGGATAAAATATTCAGGCTTGGCGAACAGCTTTTTTCAAAAATTGAATCGTTATACATTAGCCCAAATCCGGCACAAGATAAAATATCAATATTTCCCTCCCAAGAATTCAACACTTCCAAAAGCCTTCTAATAATAAAAGGTATGGATCAGAAAATAGTAAGGTTTTATTCGCATCCCAATGTTAGAGAAGCTATTGATGTTTCGGGGTTCGCGAATGGTGTCTATCTGGTTTCATTGCTAACGGATAGGGGAATGGCAAATGGAAAACTCGTAATTTGTAGGTGATTACTTATTCTCAAAAAACAGGTTGCCAATGCAAAGAATAGAGACTGTGAACAGATCAACATTTTCTTTTCAGTTTTTCTCTATCTTTACGAGTCTTGAAAAACAACTTTAATTACCACTCACATGCTTAAGATTTTCTTTATTATTTTCTTTGCGATTCTGATTATGGCATCAATAGTTGGTTTTTTTAAGGTGGCTACAGGTGAAACATATATCGAGAGCGATAATATAATAATAAGGTATATTTTAAAAGGCTGCGAGGGATCGGAAAGTTGTTCCAAGTTTTTAAGAGAGAATGGATTTCCAGTACCAATAACAAAAAAATATCTGAAATCCTTAAAAAGGGATAATCTGGCTAAATTCCTTTTTTTGATAGACGAATTGAATTATTTGATCAATAGGGAAGCATATTTAAAAAGCAAAAACAGTGAAAATTGCAATTCGGATTCGGAATCACTGTTGTCCTGAGAAAATATCCTAAGAGGGTTTAACTGATTGATATATAACTTCCCTGTGGGACTTGAGATTTGGAGGCTTGATTTATGTTCTACCAACGGATAAGTGAATGGCAAATGTTAAGCTTGTAATTTATAGGTGATTACTTATTTCGAGAAACAAGTTGGCTAAAAAAGATTGAATCGCCGCAACTATTTAATAATCAGTTTTATTCGCTACCTTTACAGTCTTGAAAAAAAATTATGGAAATTATCGAAAATATCATGGAAACGATATTCAGTTTATTAATTGGATCTTTATTTTTTATTCCCATTCTTGGCTTTTTTAAGGTGGCAACGGTCAAATCGCATATCGAAGGCGACAGCAATATAATACGCTATATTTTAAAAAATTGTGAAGATTCGCCTAAATGTACAACTTTTCTAATTGAGCATGGTTACCAATCGCCTTTAACAAAAGAATACTTGAAAACCATGCTGAAAAACAACCGGGAAGATTTCTTTTCTTTGGTAAACGAATTGAATGTTATAATCAACCAGGAAGCGTATTTAAAAAGCAAAAACAGTGAAAAATAACCTTTCTGGTTCATTAGAAGTCAGTGTGTATTTTACTCCCAAAATCACTCCTGAAATAATGAACAATTAAAGAAAATATCTGCAAATGTCTGTAATTTAAGTCTTTAAGTAAAATGTGAATTTGTCAGTTTCATAAAAGTAAGCAAATCAGGTTTCGATTTGTTAAAGATGAAATACACCGTTACGAAAAATAGGGTTTTCCAAAAACTATGTGGAGCTAATAGCTCTCAATCAGGTTATGCCAACAATCTGATTATCCAATAAACTAACCAATGAGTCCACTCCAAAACCCTTAAAAAAAAACCACGGAGACATAGAGGACACAGAGTATTGTTAATCAGCACTATAAACTTTGTGAAACTTAGAGTCTTTGTGCCTTTGTGGCTAAAAAAGACTTATCGGAGTGGACTCACTAATAGAATAATAGCTTCAATGTTTTCAAAGCAAATAGATGATATCCATGCTTCTTTACAATAGAATTAAAGCGTACCCCAAACTTAAGTTTTATATTCTGCAACTTCAGGAAAAGTCTTTTAAATATATGAAATAGCCATGATTGGAATAAATCACCAACCAAAGATGATATTATAATCAATCTGGCGAACCTTTAGCTCACGAATACCAATAAAAAACAAGCAAGGAATGAGTAATTCCATGCGACCCCTAAAAAACAAATAATAACGCATGAAAATCCACATCTTGCAGGTTGAAAATATTATACTACCTTTGCACCCCATTTTAGCAGGGCAAGGTTTCAACATTTCCGGTATGTTCAACTTTGTTCCTGACTTTCAATAAACCTAAGTTAAACCGGCCGCACCGGTAGGCCACAATTAGAATGATTATTATGAGTAACGACGTTAACGTTAACGACGAATTGAACAGTGTTGAAGAAACTTCGGAAGTTGCAGCTAATGAAGCTGTTGAAACACCAGTTTCGGAAGCAGTAACTACCGAAGAAGTAGTTGTTGCAGAAGCAGAACCTGTTGCAGAAGTTGTTGTTGAAGCAGAACCTGTTGCAGAAGCTCCTGTTGCAGAAGTTCCAGCAGTTGAAGTGGTGGCAGAAGCAAAGGTTGTTGTTGAAGCACCTAAAGCACCAAAAGCCCCCGAAGCTCCAATTGTACCGGTTGAATTTGACTGGAATGCAATTGGAAAGAAACACGAAGCGTATGCACCTGCTGACCGCAAGCGTTTAGAAGACATTTATGACAAAACCCTTAGCTCCATTGGCGACCACGAAGTTCTTGAAGGACTTGTTGTTGGTTTAACCGGACGCGAAGTTGTTGTAAACATCGGGTTCAAATCCGATGGTGTAATTCCGGTTTCGGAAGTACGTTACAACCCCGATTTGCGCGTTGGTGACAAAATTGAGGTTTATGTCGAAAATCAGGAAGACATGGGCGGACAGCTTCAGCTTTCTCACAAAAAAGCCCGTATCCTCCGTTCATGGGAGCGCGTTAATTCCGCTTTCGAAACACAGGAAATTATCAATGGTTTTGTAAAATGCCGTACCAAAGGTGGACTTATTGTTGACATTTTCGGTATTGAAGCTTTCTTGCCAGGTTCACAAATTGATGTTAAGCCTATCCGCGACTACGATCAGTTTGTTGAAAAGGTTATGGAATTCAAAATCGTTAAAATCAACCATGAATATAAAAATGTGGTTGTTTCGCACAAAGCCCTTATCGAAGATGAACTGGAAGCCCAAAAAATCGAGATTATCTCGAAACTTGAAAAAGGACAGGTTCTCGAAGGAATCGTTAAAAACATCACTTCTTACGGTGTATTTATTGATCTTGGAGGTGTTGATGGACTTATCCACATCACCGACCTTTCGTGGGGACGCATCAACCATCCAGAAGAAATCGTTCAGCTTGACCAGAAAATCAATGTTGTTATCCTCGATTTCGACGAAAACAAAAAACGTATTGCCCTCGGCCTCAAACAACTTAGCGCTCATCCATGGGATTCGCTCCGCGAAGACCTTAAAGTTGGCGAGAAAATTAAAGGCCGCGTAGTGGTTATTGCTGATTATGGTGCTTTTGTTGAAATCGCTCCTGGCGTTGAAGGTTTGATCCACGTTTCAGAAATGTCGTGGAGCCAGCACTTACGCACAGCTCAGGATTTCCTAAGGGTAAATGACGAAGTTGAAGCAGTTGTTCTTACACTCGACCGCGAAGACCGCAAAATGTCGCTCGGTATCAAACAACTCATTCCAGATCCATGGACTGACATTGTTTCGAAATATCCAAGCAACTCACGCCATACTGCTACTGTCCGCAACTTTACCAATTTCGGTATTTTTGTTGAGCTCGAAGAAGGTGTAGATGGACTTATCCACATCAGCGACCTTTCATGGAGCAAGAAAATCAAGCATCCAGCTGAATTCACCAAAATTGGCGAAACTATTGATGTTGTAGTTCTTGATGTTGATGTTGAAAACCGCCGTTTGAGCTTAGGCCACAAACAACTCGAAGAAAACCCATGGGATGTATTCGAAAGCATTTTCACCACCGGATCAGTTCATAAAGGTACCGTTGTAAGTTCATCCGATAAGGGTGTTGTTGTAGCTTTGCCTTATGGTGTTGAAGGTTTTGCACCTACACGCCATGCTCAAAAAGAGGATGGTTCCAATCTTCAGGTTGACGAAGCTCAGGATTTCAAAGTAATTGAATTCTCGAAAGAAAATAAGAAAATTATTCTTTCACATGCTAAAATGCATCAGGATTCGAAAGCTGCTGAAAGGGCAAAAGAAGACAAGAAAGAGGAAAGTGCAGAAATGACAACCAAACGCGCAGTGAAAAAAATCAAGGACAATCTTGAAAAAACCACACTCGGCGATTTGGATGCATTAGCAAACCTAAAAGCCTCGATGGAGAAAAAAGAAGAAGAAGATAAGAAATAATCATCTGTTTTCTAATCTTATATGTCAAGCCGGTATAGTTAACTCTGTCCGGCTTGATTTTTTTTCGCTAAGTTTTGGGGAAGAGTTTAATTGCTTCGCGTTACAAGGGTTCAATTGTTTCGCGTTCGAGGTTCGATTGCTTCGAGTTCGAGGTTCGATTGTTCAAATGTTCGATTGTTCAAATGTTCGATTGTTCAATGTTCAATTGCTTCGCGTTCAAGGTTCAAAAAGTTGGCCACTGAGCCTGTCGAAGTGCAATGCTTCGCGTTCAATGTTCGAATGTTCAAATGTTCGATAGTTCAAATGTTCGATTATTCAATGCTTCGCGTTCAAGGCACAAATGTTTGATTGTTCGATTGTTCAAATGTCCGATTGTTTAAATGTTCGATTGTTCAATGCTCCGCATTCAAAGGTTCAATTGCTTCACGTTCAAGGTTCAAAAGTCCTTTTGTTCGCTCCTCTGATTTTTTTAGTAGAATATTGCTTCCCTACCCCCCAGCCCCTAACCCCCAATCCCTAAAACAATGCTTCCCTTCAACCTTACTATTTTAGGCAGCAGTTCGGCTACCCCAACATCCGAACGAAACCCAACTTCTCAGTTGTTGAATCATGCCGAAAAGCTTTTTTTAATTGATTGTGGCGAAGGCACCCAGGTTTCGCTCAGGCGTATGCACATCCATTTTCAACGTATTAAATATATATTTATCAGCCATTTGCATGGCGACCATTTCTTTGGTCTTATTGGCCTTATTTCATCCATGCACTTGCTGGGAAGAACAAAACCTCTTTATATTTTTGGGCCAGAACCCCTCAAAGAAATACTTGATATACAGTTGAAAGCATCGCAAACATCCTTGCTTTATCCTTTGGAATTCCGCCCAACCCAGGCAGAAAAGCCGGAAATGATTTTTGAGGACCAATTAATTAGTGTAAGCAGTTTTCCTTTGCTGCATAGGATTCCAACCACAGGATTCCTTTTTAAGGAAAAACCTGGCGAGCTAAAAATAAAGAAAGATGTGATTGATCTCCTAAAAGTCCCAGTCCACTTAATCCCAAAACTAAAAGCAGGGGCCGATTTTATGGCAATTGATGGAACGCTGCACCCCAACTCCCTATTTACCCAACCGCCGCCTCGGCCGCGTAGCTATGCTTTTTGTTCCGACACAGCCTATTATGAAAATATTATTCCTGAAATTGCCGGAGCTGATTTACTTTATCATGAAACTACATTTATGAACAACCGGGTTGCTAATGCCATTGAAAAATTCCACTCAACAACAGGGCAAGCTGCAACAATTGCACAAAAAGCAAACGTGAAAAAACTTCTTATCGGCCATTATTCAGCCAGGTACGACGATTTACAACCCTTATTAGGTGAGGCCAAGGCTATATTCCCGGAAACTGAGTTAGCCGAAGAAGGAATGGTTTTCGAAATTTGAATTAGGTTGCATTTTCAATATAATTCAGGGAAATAAAAAAAGGGAGCATTTGCTCCCTTTTTCAGTTCTAAAAGTGTTGTATTTACTTCATTGCACCTGTACGTTCGCCAAGGAATTTGTCAATTCGTTGAGCTATATCCTTTTGGTTATATTGCTCGGCGATTTGTTTCATGGTATTGAAAAATCCAAAAGCCTCACTCAGGTCTTCGTCGTAATTGCCTCGGAATTCGGGATTGAGCGAAAGATAATAATCGGTATTCTGCTGATAAATCTGCATCAAGGTACTTGCAAGTTTATTGCCTTTTTCAAACGCTCCAGCCTTATAGTACACATCAACAAACTGTATCATGTAGTAATCGAAATGTACTTTGTTGTTGGGGAAAATTTGCTGCACATAATCGCAAACTTTTACAGCCGAATCCTTTTTGCCTTCTATGATCAGGGTTCGTGCCAAACGGGCAAAGTTTTGTTTTGGGATCATAGTATTGCGCGAACTTTCGCGATCAACATATACACCTGGCTGGTTCAGGTTTCCCCATTTGCATTTGTTTATCAATATATCGTACGAACTTTGTGAGTTTACGCTACCAACACCTTTGATGTAATCTTCTTCATCGGGTTTCACAGGCATAAACCTGTAAACGAATCCTTCCTGATAACAGTATTTATCAACATCAACCGCATCGCTAACACTCGAAGGTTGAGCGAAATAGATTGGCCTTTTGAACTTGTTTTTGGCAAGGAAATCGAGCAGCATCAAATCGTTTTTATATAAATAATTCGATTTAATATCCCATTCAACCGTTCCAACAACCCTGTCGGCCAAATTAGCCGGAACAATCCCATTTTTTACCAGATTAGCTGAATCAACTGTGATTTTCACTTTTTTGGTAGGATAAATTGCGATGGATCTTGATCCGCTCTGGAACCTGGATGAAGGATCTTCGCTTGCAATCAAATCCATCAAATCCTGTAGCTCAACTCTTTCCTGCATTTGTCCTGAATAAGCCGAAACCTCGTTTATCCCTTTATTATACTGATCGTAGGATAAAGTGAATGGCAAAGCTTCCGAATCGTAAATTTTTCGCATCAATTGATGAACATACCAATCGCCAGACGACAACATAAAATTCACTACTCTCACATCGGTGCGGATTCCTTCCACTTCCTGGGCGTACCAAAGAGGGAAGGTATCGTTATCGCCATTTGTGATAAGTATGGCATTGGGTGCGCAGGAATTCAAATAGTTGACAGCAAAATCGCGGGTTGCATATTTATTGGCGCGTGTATGGTCGTCCCAGCCTTCTTTTGCCATAATTCCAGGAACTAACAGTAAGCAAACCAATGTAATTGGGATTGCTGAGTATTTCTCGTTCACTTTTTTCAGTAAATCCCATAATGCCATTACCCCAAGCCCTATCCAAATAGCAAAAGCATAAAACGATCCGGCAAAGGCATAATCCCGTTCGCGCGGTTGTTGTGGCGTTATGTTTAGGTATAAAACAATGGCCATGCCTGTCATAAAAAACAGCAGCAGCACCACCAAAAAACCATCCAAATGCTTGCGCAGATGGAAAAACATACCCAAAAGCCCAAGCAGCAGTGGCAGGAAATAGAACTTGTTGTTTGCCGCATTGCTCATGCTGTCGGGCAAGTTCGATTGATCGCCCAAACGGGCATTATCCAAAGGCGTTATCCCACTTAGCCAGTTACCGTAACGTATGCCGCCGTGGCCTTCAATATCGTTTTGCCTTCCAACAAAATTCCAGAAAAAATACCGCATATACATGTGCCCAACCTGATAGCTTAGGAAAAAACGCACATTTTCGACAAAAGTAGGTTTGTATAAAGTTTCTGGCTTCCCGTCTTCGTTTGTAACATCAATTGGGGTGCCTTTAATTTTTCCCCACGATTTGTACGCCGAAATATGGCTGGGTTTCTGGTTGCTCCACATACGTGGAAAAGGGGTGCAAAATCTTGGATCGTATGCAGGAATGGTATTTTTCCGGTCATCGGTCATTACATACTTCCCTTTTTTCTTGTCCTTTACATAAAAAGGGGTTGCATCACCGGCCTTTTCCTGGCTATCCTGAGGTGCGTTGTAATATTGACCGTAAGCTACAGGCCATGTGCCGTATTGTTCGCGGTTCAGGTACGACAGAAGGCTAACCGCATCGCTTGGGTCATTTTCATTGATTGGGGTGTTAGTATTTGCACGGATAACGAGCATAAAAAACGACGAATACCCGATCAACAGGAAAGCGATAGACAGGAAAATGGTATTTGCTGCCGACCGGACCAGATTGCGGTTCAAGCGCCCGGGTTCGCTCTTGTACCAATAATATACCCCTGCCACTATCAACAACCCAATAAAAGTTGTCCACGAAAAAGCAGCTAACAACAGCAAAAGCACCCCGCCAACCATATAGTTTACTGCCGAATGTTTAGCTTGGTATGTAAAGCGTATGCTCCAAACAAGTGCGCCAATCAGTATTATGAAATAAAACAATGTGCCTGAATTAAATGGCAGCCCAAAACTGTTTACAAACAATATTTCGTATTTACCTGCAAGGTTAACGGTGTAAGGTATTACAAGGAACATTATAAAAGCAAGGATAAAGAACGAAATGCCCAAAGTAAGCACTACCCCTTTCCAGGTAGTTTTGTATTTACGGAAGTAAAAAACAAGCGCAATTGCAGGGATAGCAAGCAGGTTGAGCAAATGGACCCCTATGGAAAGCCCCATAAGGTAAGCAATTATAATTATCCAACGCTGCGAATGTGGTTGGTCTGCGGCCTGATCCCATTTTAATATGGCCCAGAAAACAATGGCTGTAAAAAACGACGACATGGCATAAACTTCACCTTCCACCGCCGAAAACCAGAACGAATCGCTGAAAGTATAAGCTAGTGCCCCAACAAGCCCGCTTCCAAGAATGGCAATCATGCGTCCTGTCGAAATTTCTTCGTCTTTGGTAAATTTAAGACCTAACATGGTAATGCTCCAGAAAAGGAACAAAATAGTTGCCGAACTGCTCAATGCCGACATATAATTTACCATTACAGCCACTTTGCTCAGGTCGCCAAAAGCAAATAAACTGAAAAAACGTCCAAGTAACTGAAAAAAAGGTGCTCCTGGTGGGTGGCCAACCTGAAGTTTAAACGCGGTAGAAATGTACTCGCCACAATCCCACCAACTTGCTGTTGGCTCAACGGTTGACAGATAAACCCACGAAGAAATGGCAAAAACTAGCCATCCCAACAGGTTATTCAGTTTCCTGAATGTTTTCATGAAAAAATTGGATTAATGAATAAACGATTTATTTTGAAGGGACGAAATTAACCATTTATTGCGATGTACAATCAACTTTTAGCAATTGTTAAGAAAATGCAGGGTTGAAAGTGCAAAACAGTTAGAGAATGGAATTCTATTTGATTGATATACAATATGTTAAAAATATTTATCAATACTGTGAATCGTTTTTTTTGTATAGTTATACAAACTTACGTTTCCAAACCCGAAAAGCAAATGATCTGCTTGAGTCTGGTTTCTGTCAGCAAATAGCAGAAAAAGAAGAGCAAGCTTTCTAAATCGTAATGGATTTGCTTGGTTGCGTGGGAGGCTAAATCTTAAACGATGTTAGAAAAATCAACTTGGTTAGCCAAAATCATTTACATATCATGATTTTACTTACCGATAAAAATGAATGGATCCTCTGTTATTGGCCTGAAATATCGCTTAAATTTTAGTTTTTCGGCTTGCACCCAAAACAGAAAAACCCAAATTACCGTGAAATTATTTTACAACCAATTTCACAAATTCTTCGGTCTCCTCAAAAGCCTTTATAATTGTCTTTGCGGCTTCCCCGCCAATTATATCGGCAAAAGCCGGGGCATTCATACGGGAAATATATGTATATCCGTCAGATTTTTCATACACCGATATGCGGCAGGGCAGCATTGGTGATACATTTCTAAGCCCGTCTTTTGAAAGTATCTGGAAAGCATGGTTAGGATTGCACAGTTCAATCACCTTTACAGGCAATACTTCTTTGCTGTTTTTCTTCATAGTTTCCTGAAGGTCGTGGGTTATTGTAATCTTCCATCCATTTTCAACAATGGTTTTCGATAACTTTTCAATGGTTTCGGCAAAGCCAAACCTACTCTGATTTTCAATCAATAATAGAGGGTTGCTTTTACTTGTGTTTTGAGATGTAGCCATTAGGCCGCAAAGCATTAAAACAGATACAAATAGTTGCTTGATTTTCATGATTATTTGAATTTGAAAGTGTGTTATTGATTATTATAAACACCTTGTATTTGAGAATGTTTAGCAATACCGCTAAGAAATTTTGGGTTTTTTTAATTAGGTATTTTTACACCAAACAAATAGTAACTATTCAGCCAGTACAAAGCCTTGTAAAGCATATATTTGCCACTGATTTTGCGGATTTCCAAGTTGGAAATATTTCAATTCATCCAATTTCAATTCAAAAACTTTCTACGGTAGTTAAAAATCTCTGTTAATCTGTGAGCTTAGCGAAGCGGTATCACGAATAGGGAATTACTTCATGAGTAAATCTTTGGCAAAAATGGCAAACTGAAAGCGTGAATAGTTACCAGCATTTTGATGGTATCGAAATCCATACTATTTGCCTAAAAAATACAGCTTTGTATTTATCGTAATTAAATTATTCCACATTTCCGATTTTCCTATATTTGCTGGATAAAAACCATCTATAATTTTGGTTTATTGAAATCTGGGAATTAGCCTAACTTGCAGCAAAACCACACAAAACTTTTATCATGAAGTACTTAAAAATTTCTTTCATGCTTATTTTGGCTGGGCTTTCCATTAAAAGCATTGCCCAAGAATCCAAGCCAACCAATTGCAAACTATCCCTCGGGGCCGATTTTGCCACTTCCTATCTTTGGCGTGGCTACGAATTGGGCAACTCGCCGGCGGTGCAGCCTTGGGGCGAGTTCTCTTACAAAGGCTTAACGCTTGGCACTTGGGGAAGTTATGGTTTTACAGGCGATTATAAAGAAGTTGATCTGTATGTCAAATACACACATAAAGATTTCACCCTGACCTTTGTTGATTTGTTTTACCCCGGTGCAGAAGCATTTGATCAAAACTTTTATAACTTCAAGCAAAGTTCAACCGGTCATTGCGGCGAACTAGGCCTGAGTTTTAATGGTTCCGAAAAAATCCCTTTTTCGGTTTTTGGAGGTGTTATCCTTTATGGGGCTTCATCGGATCCCGACCCAAGCGACTCCACAAGCATGAATTATTCAACCTACTTTGAACTGAAATATTTGGGGGCTTTAAACGAATATTCTTATGAAGTATTTGCGGGCTTCACCCCTGTGCAAAGCACTTTTTACCTAACCGACGGCTTTGCTTTTGTAAACGTTGGGGCAACTGTAAAAAAATCGATAAAACTCACCGACGACTTTTCGCTGCCGCTAAAGCTCACCTTGTCAACCAACCCCGAAATAAAGAAAATTTATTTATCGCTGCTTATCTCCATCTAGAAGCGAATTAGTAACACAACAATCAATCAAGCAGTTATGAAACAATCCATTGCACTTGTATTGCTGGCTGTATTTTTTTTCTCCTGCAAGCAATCGCCCAAGTTTGATCTGGCCAAAGAGCATGAAGCGCTACAGAAACAAGCCGAGAACATAAACAACGATTTCCTTAAAATAAGGTTGGAAGTCGATTCGTTGGTAACCGGGATTGCAAAGCTTTACGAAAGGCAAAACGAAATACTTCCCAACATCGACAAAAAAAAATACCAGCTAGCCAATAATGGGGTTTTTACCAAACCAATTGACGATGGCGGTTCTGCCATTTTTGTTTCGGGTTTTTATCCGGTAAACGAAAGCATAAAAAAAATTGTTTACTTTACCGAACCTATTGATCAGGATTTCAAGGCATTGGTAAATAATTATCCCGAAATTGTACAGGTTTATTACAACGACAAACATTCAATTAACCGTATTTACCCTTACTTCGATGTTTTGTCGCAGTATGAGGCCAAGATGGATATTCCAAATTTTAATTTTTATTATCTTGCCGATGAAAAGCATAACCCCGAAAAAAAATCGCTTTGGCTTGAGGAGCCTTATGTGGACCCTGCCGGCCGCGGCTGGATGGTTTCGGCAATAGCTCCAGTTTATTTTCGCGACAGCCTTGTTGGTGTGCCAGGCATTGATGTAACCATTAACCTTGTTGCAAAGCGTTACCTGCCCGAAAAACCCGAAAGCATGACCATGATTATTGACAATTCCGGTGCCATAGTTGCCGCACAGGAAGGGGCTATCAACCTTCTGTCGTTTCCTCCCTTATTCGACCATAAATATATAGAAACCATAAAACAAGATACATACCGCAAAGATTCGTATAACCTGGCTTTGAGCAAGGAAATAAATGTAAGGAATATTGCAGTAGAAATATTGCAAAACAAGAAAAGTGTAACAGAAACAGAAATAAACGGCGAAAAAATAACCATAATAGCAGCTACCATCCCCGAACTGAACTGGCACCTTCTGGAAATCCTGAAATGAAAATTAAATTCTATTTATTGGTTCCCCTGATCCTTGTTTTTATTGGTTTATCCATAAGGCAGTATTATGTCCTTAATATAAACCAACGCAAGGAAACTGCAGATTTTGTCCATAAACAGATTATCCTTTGTGGAAAAAGCATTGAAGATGCCAGCAATGATTTTGAGGAATTAGTAAAATTTGAATTTGCCGACCACGACCTTAAAGGCTTCTTTGTAAACAAAGAGGACAAATCGAAAAATGCCGTTAAAAATGTAACCGTTGAGAACGAAATAAAAAGGATAAGGCGCTTTTATTCGCGCAACCAGGTGCTTATCTCAAAAATTATAATTTATAACGATTCGCTTTACAGGAGTTTCGAACGAAGAAACGACAATTACTTTATTGTCCTTCCCTCGCAGGCGTTTGCAAAACCAGTAACATTACTCAGCCACACCCAATTAACCGATGCTGCTGGCGAACTGTCGTACATTCAACCTATACGTAATTCGGAGGGGAACCTGGTGGCTAACATTAAATTCGAGCTCAATATTTCAAATTTCCTTGCCTCACATTCCGACAAATTTTACATCGGCAACAATTCGTGGAGCTGGGCAATCGATACCGCCGGTCAGGTTTTGTTCCACAAACACAGCGAGCAATCCATAAGGGGCATCTTTAAAACCGATGCCATCGGTATTTTCCAGTCAAAACTTAAGCAAAACCTAAGTGCTTCGTTTACGCATACCATACAGCAGACGGATGACTTTAACGTTTTTTCGGTTTTTTACCCTATAAATATCTTAGGTAAGAAAACAGGGATAATATTTTCGGTGGATACCGATTCGCTTTGGCGGCTCCAGAATGAATCGAACATAACCATTTTTGTTTATTTCCTGGTGGTAATTGCATGCATTATTGCCTTGTTTTCCATAATTATCAGGCAAATGCTTTTGGCACGAAAGCGGCTTGAACTCACAGATGCATTGTTGCGGACAGCTAACCAAGCCTCGGAAGTACTGCTCACCGACCCGGATTTTGATAGTGCAATGCTCAATTTTTTAGAAATCACGGCAAAGGCTTTTGGATATCAACATGCATATTTGCTCGAATTTACGCAAAAAGGCACTAATCAGGTGTATCATCTAAAATACGAATGGTTCGACAAATCATTGGTGAAACCATTTTCCGAATTGATTCCCGAAATAATCCCTGGCCTCGAAACCAATCTGTTCCAAAATATTGCCTCCCAGTTGTTCAGTAATAAACTTGTTAAACTTAACGAACCTGATTTCGATAATTCATACGCGCCACTTCTGAAAAAGATTGATTGCAAGGCGTTTATCAATCTGCCAGTTTTTGTCGACAAGGTTATTTATGGTACAATTGGCTTCGTTGATTGCAAGGGCAGCAGGCAGTGGCCTAAATTTGAGGATGCGTTGGTGTTCAACTTCGCCAATGCCGTTGGCGGTGCTTTGTCAATATATAAAAAGAAGCAGGAGTTAATTTCGGCCAAAGTGCTTGCTGAAACAGCAAACAGGGCAAAATCAGAATTCCTGGCAATTATGGGGCACGAAATCCGGACGCCAATGAATTCAATTGTTGGTTTAAGTCAGGTTATGCTCAGTAAAACTGACAACCCAACACAGAAAAACTATCTTAAAATCGTTTCCGACAGCTCAAAAACCTTGCTTTCGCTTATTGACGATATTCTAATCTTATCCAAAATTGAAGCGGGGCAAATGAAAATATCGCCCGACCCTGCCGATTTGAGGGTGGCAATAAACGGGATAAAACAACTTTTTCATCGCAACACCGAAGGGAAAAACCTCAGTTTTATTATTGAAATTGACGATCAACTACCGCAAACTATTTTTATTGACGAATTACGGCTACGACAAATATTACTAAACCTGACCGGAAATGCCATTAAATTTACCCATACTGGTTTTGTTAAGATTGAGGTGAAGGTTTTGGATAAAAAAAATGGAAAAGTAACTTTTGAAATAGCTGTAATTGATAGCGGTATTGGTATCCCCGACCACGACCAGCAACTGATTTTCGAGTCGTTCAGCCAACTATCGGGTATGGATGCCCGAAAATACGGAGGCACAGGTTTGGGGCTTTCGATAAGTAAACGGCTTTTGGATTTGATGAATGGCACAATCAGGATAAACAGCACACCCGGGCAAGGAAGCTGCTTTACGGTTTCATTTCAAAACCTTGATTATTCGGAAGAGTTTGTTGATGCCCAAAACCAGATAGAAACTTTTGATGAAAAAGTATCTTTTTCAGGTTCAAAAATACTGATTGTTGATGATGTTAAATTCAACCGCGATTTGATTTTAGCATACCTTGATATTTATGATCTCAAATTATTTGAAGCCGAAAATGGCGAAGCTGCAATACAAATGGCAAAAGAGTGTGTGCCCGACCTTATCTTAATGGATATCAGGATGCCAGGCATGGATGGTTATCAGGCTACCAAAATCATTAAATCAGAAAAATTAACGGCTCACATTCCAGTTATTGCCCTTACTGCATCCATTGTGCAAAGCGAAATTGGTAACCTGCAAACCCAATTCGAAGGATATTTGCGCAAACCAATGAAAGAAGAAAGCATGATTAATGAATTAAAAAAGTACCTTCCCTATACCATTCTCAAGAGTACGAACGATGTTTCCAGTATTTTGCAAGTTGAAGCTCCTAAAACCGGGTTTAGTACCCCCGATATGGAAACCAAAGCGCTTTTCGAAACCAAGTTTAGTCAGGAAATCTCAACCCAATCGGAATCAATGATAAACGACAGTTTGATCGAACTGGCAGCAAATATGGAAGCATTCGCGATACAGTACAAAATACCCCAACTTGAGATAGAATGTGTTAAACTAAAAAGCCACATCGAAGCATTCGACTTCGATAAAATACAAAATTCATTGATACAAATAAAAGAAGTATTCAAATCTTAACGATCCTTGTTATGCTTAACCCAGAAAAAAAAACCAACAAAGACGTAATTCTTGTTGTTGACGATCAACCGACTAACATAAAAGTAATAGCAAGCATTTTAGGACAAAAATATTCGCTCAGTTTTGCCAATAATGGGATGAATGCACTGAAAATTCTCGAAAAAAGCATCCCTGATTTAATCCTCCTCGATATCATGATGCCAGAAATGGATGGGTTTGAGGTTTGCAAAAGGATCAAAGAAAATGAAAATACCAAGGAAGTACCTGTCATTTTTTTAACAGCAAAAACTGATATTGCCGACAGAATTAAAGGGTTTGAAGTAGGTGCCGTGGATTATATCACAAAGCCGTTCAATCCTGTTGAAATGGAAGTTAGGGTAAAAAACCACCTTAGCCTATATAATTCGCGCAAAGAAATTGCACAAGTAAACAAGGAAAAGGATAAATTTTTCTCCATAATTGCCCATGATCTCCGAAGCCCTTTCAATGCCATCGTAGGCTTTAGCCAATTATTGATCGATCAGGTAAATAGTCGGGATTTTGCCGGTATAGAACAATATGCAGGTATAATACTGCGCTCTGCCGAATTGGCTTTGGAATTGCAAAGAAACTTAATGGAGTGGGCGCAATCCCAAACTGGCAGGATAGAGTTTAACCCGATCAACTTTGAACTCGATACGTTAATAAACGAATTAGTCTCACTGTTTACCCACATCGCCAACCAAAAATCCATCGCTCTCGAACTGGAAATGCCTCATCCCATATCAGTTTTTGCTGACAAAGCAATGATTGGTACTGTCTTGAGAAATCTCATATCAAATTCTATTAAATACACAAATCCAGGTGGCACAATAAAAATTGCAATTGTTAATGATGAAAACCAAGTGAGGATTGCCGTAAGCGACACAGGAATAGGGATGCCGCAAACCGCTATTGATAATTTATTTAGGATTGATAAAAACCAATCAACCCCCGGCACCCACGACGAACTTGGCACTGGTCTTGGGTTAATCCTTTGCAAAGAATTTATTGAAATACATGGCGGCCAAATCGAGGTTAAAAGCGAACTAAAAAAAGGGAGCACTTTTTGGGTTTCCTTGCCTCAAAATATTTTACCATCCGATTTTCAAGATTCAAATAATCTGGTTTGAAAGCACTTTTACGCACATGAGGGGCAATAACTTCCAATAACTTGTTGCTGGTTATTGTTATAAAACTGTTTATCAAACCACTATAGGCACCAAAGTAGAGCAGGGGCAAAGAATTATGGTTATAAACCATAAAGGTGGTTTTTGTTTCTAATAATCAGCAATCGGGCCTATTTCCATGCAATTTTTGTCTTAATTTTTGAGTCAACTCCGAAAAGTCTTTTTTTGCTACAAAGTCGCTTCGACTTTATGTTCCACTAAGTGTATAACACTGAATAGCAATACTTTGTGAGCCTTTGAGTCGTAGTGCCTTAGTGGCGGTTCTTCATTTTTAGGTTTTCGGAGCAGATTAAATTTTTAAAACTTTCATTTTTTTTACCCTTGATTTATTTGTGTAAAGAAAAAATATTACTTTTGCAGTCCTTTAAGTAGGAAAAAACAGTTTGTCCGATGGTGTAAAGGCAGCACGAATGGTTTTGGTCCATTCGGTCTAGGTTCGAATCCTGGTCGGACAACTTTGATAGAAGTAACAGATTAATAACACTTTTTATCATTTCAAGATAAAAAGTCCCCTACCAAAACAGGGAATTGGTTTGGTTACCGTGTTCAGCAGATTGCTAACTTAGTAAGGTAGCAGATGTGTTACGACAAGTGGAGGGGACTTTGGTCCCCTCTTTTATTAAAATACACTTTAAAAACCAATTAAGCAGTACCCATGATTAGCGAACAACTTATTAAAGATCTTACCAACACCCATTTAGATGGCACTGATAGGTTTGTGGTAAGTATCGCGGTAAGGTCCGATAACCGAATCAGGATTTTTATCGACAGCGATTCGCATGTACTGATTGAACATTGCATTGAGTTAAGCAAATATATTGAATCACAACTAGATCGCGATACCGAGGACTTTGAGTTAAATGTTTCTTCATCAGGACTTGACCAACCATATAAGCTTTCACGCCAGTACATTAAGAATATTGGTCGGGAAATATCAGTATTGCTGAAAGATAATAGTAAAATCATTGGTACTCTCGTTACTGCCGACAAGGATGGTTTCAGTATCAAGGAAACTACTAAAATAAAAAAAACAATTACGGAAACCACACATAGTTTCCTGTACAGCGAAATAAAGGAAACTAAGGAAATTATTAAAATCTGAACCCCAAATATTGAATTGCCATGGGCGAAATGGAGCACATCAACCTTGTCGAGACATTTTCTGAATTTAAAGAATTCAAGAACATTGATCGTGAAACCCTGATGCGGATTCTTGAAGACGTATTCAGGCACATGTTGATTAAGAAAAATGGTACCGACGAAAACATCGATATCATTGTAAATGTTGACAAAGGAGACCTTGAAATCTGGCGTAAGCGGACAATTGTTGAAGACGATGAATTGGAGGATGATAACCTACAGATTTCGTACTCGGCAGCTATTAAAATTGAACCCGACTTTGAAGTAGGCGAAGAAGTGGTGGAACCTATCAGGCTTGCTGATATCGGGCGCCGCGAAATCCTTACCGTAAGGCAAAATCTTATTTCAAAAGTCCAGGAATACGAAAAGGACAATATTTTCCGGAAATATAAAGATCGGATTGGCGACATTGTAACAGGTGAAGTTTATCAGGTTTGGAAAAACGAAATCCTTATTCTTGATGATGAAGACCTTGAGCTTAATTTGCCAAGAATAGAGCAGATACCAGGAGACTTCTACCGAAAAGGCGATAGTATCAGGGCAGTAGTTGCGCGTGTTGACATGAAGAAAAATTCACCAGTAATCATCCTTTCGCGTACATCGCCTATGTTCCTGGAGCGTTTGCTCGAAGGCGAAGTGCCAGAAATATTTGATGGGCTTATAACCATTAAGAATATTGTACGAGTGCCAGGCGAAAGGGCAAAAATTGCAGTTGAGTCATACGATGACCGGATTGACCCGGTTGGCGCATGTGTTGGGATGAAAGGATCGAGAATACATAGCATCGTCCGCGAATTGAGAAACGAAAATATTGACGTTATTAATTTTACTACCAATTCGAGCCTCTATATCCAACGGTCGTTAAGCCCTGCAAAAATCACATCCATCAACCTGGATGAGGAAACAAAACGTGCCGAAGTTTTTATGAAACCTGACCAAGTATCATTGGCAATTGGAAAAGGCGGTCATAACATTAAATTAGCAGGAAAACTTACCGGTTACGAAATTGATGTTTACCGCGACACCGATTCCGATTACGAAGATGTTGATTTGCAAGAATTTAACGATGAAATCGATCAGTGGATTATCGACGAATTAAAAAGTATAGGTTGCGACACTGCCAAAAGCGTACTCGAATTGAGTGCAGAAGAACTGGTGCGCCGTTCGCAATTAGAGGAGGAAACAATTCGTGAGGTTCACAGAATCCTGAAAGCCGAATTTGAATAGTCAATAATCACAGAAGTTGGGCCTTTCAGATAATTTATACCCCAACATGGCAATGCACTACAAATCAGTAAATTGCTTCCTGTAACCAATAAATTAAAGTTTGAAAATTAAATCGTACTTTTACTCACTTATTCCGAGCTTCAGGCGAAATTTCGAAAAAAGCATGTCAGACGGACCCATTTCACTCAGGCTTGGAAAAGCCGCAACCGAATTTAATGTCGGTGTAACCACTATCGTTGACTTCCTTCATAAAAAGGGGTTTAAAATAGATAGTAATCCGAACACTAAGTTAAGTCCGGAAATGACTACTATTTTGGTTAAGGAGTACCAGCCGGATAAGGTTGCGAAAGATAACGCCAAACATTTGGAGTTGGAATATCAGGCCCAAAAAGCTGCCAAAGCTGAAGAAAAGAAGCCAGTCGTAAAAGATACGCCTGAAGTCAAGGTTGTAACACCAACTCCGCCTACTCAGGAAAAAGTGGTTGCAGCTCCGCCAGTTTCAAAACCTGCGCCAATAATTGTTACCCCTGAAAAAACGGTTGTTCCGGAAAGTACACCTACTGTTCAAGCTGTTCCAAGAACAGAGGTTGCTAAACCTACAGATACGACACAGGCTGCCGAAAAATCAGAGACAAAAACTATTGAAGTGCCCGTTGTTCCTGCAAGTGCCTCTAAACCTGATACTGATAGCGTTAAAAAGGCTGAGGTTAGTATTGATCAGGTTGAGCCAATAAAGCAAGTGGTTGCAGAGGTGAAACCTGAAGAACAACCTGCCGTTTCCAAACCAGAACAACCGGTTAAGGTTGAGGGAGATGAAAATGTAATATCAGGGCCAAAAGTTTTGGGGAAAATTGATTTAAAACAATTTGATAAAAAACCTAAAACCAAAGAAAAACCTGCTAAGCAAGAAAAAGCCCAGGTTACAAAGGAACCCCATATAACCAAAGGCCATAAAAAGGAAGATAAACTACCTGAGCCAGAAGTTGTTGCCCCGATAGCCAATATTGAGGAAAAAGTGGTTGTTGTGACAACCCCTGCCCCGGTAACTCCAGAACCGGTAATTGCACCTGTGGTTTTAGCAACCCCAGCACCAGAAGTTATTGAAACCCCTGTGGTTCGTGTAAGCGACCAACCTTCAATTGATGGGACATACAACAAATCTGACTCAAATTTCCTTCAAACAAAATTCACAAAACTTGAAGGCCCCAAAATCCTGAGTAAAATTGAATTGCCCTCACCATCCCGTCCTGAGCCGCGCAAGCCTGTAGCTTCGTCAAGCGATGAAGACAGCAAATCAAAGAAAAGGAAGCGTAAACGCCTGAATAAAGGAAAAACCGGTACCGCAGACACTCCAAAAGCTGGTGAAGCTGGAACTTCACCAAGGGTAGTTGTGCCTGCAAACAGATCAGGATCACCAGCCAATAGGGCAGGGGCAGGAAATACTGCAAAACCAAATGACAAACCAAGATCCAAGCCGGTAATTAAAGGACAGCAACGACCAACTTTGCCAAAAGCTGAACTTACCGAAGAGGATATCCAACGTCAAATTAAAGAAACCCTGCAACGCCTTAGTGGCACTGGCAAATCGAAAGCTTCGAAATACCGCCGCGAGAAGAGGAATGTTGCCAGCCAGCATTTGCAGGAGGAAATTGCAAAGCTCGAAGAAGACAAAAAAGTACTTAAAGTAACCGAGTTTGTTACAGCCAACGATCTGTCAATAATGATGGAACTCCCTGTAACTAAAATTATTGCTACCTGTATGGCGATTGGTATGTTTGTATCAATCAACCAGCGTTTGGATGCTGAAACAATCTCCGTATTGGCCGATGAATTTGGGTATAAGGTTGAGTTTGTGAGTGTTGAAGTACAAGAAGCTATTGACAATACTGATGAATTGGAGGATCCTTCCTTACTAAAACCGCGTAATCCGATTGTAACTGTAATGGGGCACGTTGACCACGGTAAAACATCACTACTCGATCACATACGAAGTGCAAATGTTATTGCCGGTGAAGCTGGTGGTATTACCCAGCATATCGGTGCTTATGAAGTGCAACTTGAGGATGGTCGGAAAATCACATTCCTCGACACACCAGGACATGAGGCATTTACTGCCATGCGTGCCCGCGGTGCTCAAGTAACCGATATAGTTATTATTGTGGTAGCTGCCGATGATACTGTAATGCCTCAAACCAAGGAAGCTATAAACCATGCCCAAGCCGCGGGCGTACCAATGGTTTTTGCAATTAATAAAATTGATAAAAATGGGGCTAACCCCGAAAAAATAAAGGAAGAGCTTTCAAAACTCAATATTTTAGTTGAAGATTGGGGCGGCAAATACCAAAGCCAGGAAATATCAGCTAAAAAAGGTATCAACGTTACCGAATTGCTCGACAAAGTCTTGTTAGAAGCCGAATTGCTCGATCTTCATGCCAATCCTGATGCCAGGGCTGCAGGAACTGTTATTGAATCGTCACTCGATAAAGGTCGTGGATATGTAGCAAAACTGTTAGTGCAAACCGGTACTTTAAAATTAGGCGATTTTATACTTGCGGGGTCTGTGTATGGCAAAGTAAAAGCAATGTATAATGAACGGAATCTGCCCGTAAAAGAGGCCGGCCCTTCAACGCCTGTGCTTTTACTCGGACTAACAGGTGCCCCTCAGGCTGGTGATAAGTTCAAAGTAATGGTTGACGAACGCGAAGCTAAACAAATAGCCACCAAACGCCAACAGCTTCAACGCGAACAAGGCATACGGACACAAAAACATATAACACTCGACGAAATTGGACGCCGTATTGCAATTGGCGATTTCAAAGAGTTGAATATTATAGTAAAAGCTGACGTTGATGGTTCGGTTGAGGCATTGTCCGATTCATTGCTCAAACTCTCTACCCAACAAGTTCAGGTTAACGTTATCCACAAGAGTGTGGGTGCTATTACCGAGAGCGATGTTTTACTTGCTTCGGCCTCCAATGCAATTATTGCCGGATTCCAGGTCCGCCCAAGTATGAGTGCCCGCAAATTGGCTGAGCGCGAAGAAATTGATATCCGTTTCTATTCCATTATCTATACGGCAATAAACGAAATAAAGCTCGCAATTGAAGGTATGCTTGCTCCTGAAATTGAAGAGAAAATTGTTTGTAACGTCGAAATACGCGAAGTGTTCAGGAATTCAAAAGTTGGGGCTATTGCTGGTTGTATGGTATTGGACGGAAAAATTACCCGTAACACTCGCATACGTGTTATACGTGATGGCATTGTTGTCCACACTGGGTCACTTGATTCGCTCAAACGCTTCAAAGATGATGTAAAAGAAGTACTTACAGGTTATGAGTGCGGCTTAAACATAGTTAACTACAACGATATAAAAATCGGGGACATAGTTGAAGGTTATGAAGAAGTTGAAGTAAAACGTAAACTGTAACAGGTTTTTATCCCGAAAGGCTTAAACCTTAATTTATGTGAAAAACGGCTGCTTTGGTAGCCGTTTTTTTTTTGCGAAGGGAAACGTGTATCTATTCAATAAGCACAATCTTATTAAAATTGAGAGATAATTTATTCTGTCAGGAATTGTGTACATAAACTTTGATTTGCAGTTTCTATACTCAAAACGGGGTAAATTGTCACATTTTATCGTCCCGTTAGGGACGATATGTCGGTAGAAAAAAGTACGCAAATTTAGTCAAGTCCCGTAAGGGACGGAATATATATCGTGCCTACGGCACTTCTTAAGATGTGTGGTTTTATTATTTCTACCAATATATCGTGCCTACGGCACTTTTTAAACACTAGAATGTGCGGGAATTTATGCCGTTCAAAGTATAACAAGTCTGGTTTTACCAATTGGGGGAAAGCCTTCTGTCCACTCCGATAACCTAAAAAATAAGAACCGCCACTAAGCGGTGTGCTGTGCCTGCCGAAGCAGTATTATGACACAAAGGTTCACAAAGCATTGTATTCTGCGTTATAGACTTAGTGAAACTTAGAGGCTTTGTGCCTTTGTGGCTAAAAAATACTTTTCGGAGTGGATTCAGCCTTAAAGTTTTGGATAAAAAAAACACCGACTTTATAAGCCGGTGTTTTGCAAAAGTAAGGTTTGGTTGGTTGGATATATACTTTTGCTGATTTCGATTTCGAGCTAAAAAACTTTATTGGTTTTTTGCATCATTATTTTAAAATTGTTTCTTCCCTACCAGCACCAATCGAAAGTATTTTTACTGGAAGCCCGGCATCTTTTTCAATAAAAGCGGTATATTCCTTGAGTTTTTCGGGCAACGATAGGTAATCGTCTATCCCATGCAATGGTTGTTTCCATCCGGGAAAAGAGGCATATAATGGCTTTACAGGATTGCTCAAGGTTTCATACGTTAAATCCTGAACTATTTGTCCGTTTACCTCGTAACCAGTGCAAATGTTTATCGTATCAAAACTATTCATCACATCCGACTTCATCATTACCAAATCAGTAACTCCGTTAAGCATTATGGCATAACGTAAAGCAGGAAGATCGAGCCAGCCACAACGACGTGGGCGGCCTGTTGTTGATCCAAACTCTTTACCATTATCGCGCAGACTTTCGCCAATCGACTCATGCAGTTCGGTAGGGAATGGCCCACTACCAACCCTCGTGCAATATGCTTTAAAAACACCAAACACTTTACCAATTGCTGATGGGGGGATTCCAAGTCCCGAACACACTCCCGCTGTTATTGTATTTGAAGAAGTCACATAGGGGTAAGAACCAAAATCGACATCGAGCAAACTGCCTTGTGCGCCTTCGGCCAATATGGTTTTACCTTCGGCTAAGGCCTTGTTTATATATAATTCACTGTCAATAAGCGGAAAAGAACGGAGTTCTTCAACAGCTAAGAACCAATTTTTTTCATACTCCTCGTACGAAACCTTATCAATTATTTGATCAATATGATCGAAATTATAGGATTTTAGGATTGTGAGGTGGCGCTGCTTCAGTTGGTTGTATTTGGTCAAAAAATCTGAAGATAGGATATCGCCAAATCTCAGCCCATATCGTGCAGTTTTATCGGTATAGCAAGGGCCAATCCCTTTTAGGGTTGAACCTATTTTACCCATGCCCATTGCTTGTTCGTAGGCGGCATCCAACATCCTATGGGTTGGAAGAATAAGGTGCGCACGTTTAGAAATCCGAAGATTTACTTTGGGGTCAACGCCCTTGAGGACCAATTTAGCCAACTCCTGTGATAAAATATATGGGTCAGCTATAACCCCGTTACCAATGATGTTGATTTTTTCAGGATGAAAAATACCAGAGGGGATTGTATGTAAAACGTGCTTGTCGCCAGCTATTTGCAAGGTGTGCCCGGCATTTGGCCCTCCCTGAAACCTTGCTATAATATCATATTGGGGAGTTAGCACATCCACAATCTTACCTTTGCCTTCATCGCCCCATTGCAGGCCCAGCAATACATCTACTTTCATTTCAGCGCAAATTAAGCAGCCTTTTAAAGGCTGCTGTTCATAGTGTGGCAAAGGTAGTTTTTTTACCCGCTTTGACCAAATAAAGTTAATGGAAAGTAAAGAAGTCTGTTTAGCCTGTTTTATTCACAAGCTTTATAGAACACTGATAACACTGATGTTACAGATTAACACTGATAAAGACAAAAATCTGTGCAAATCCGTTGGATCTGTGTCATCTGTGTTCAAGTACCATCAAGTGATGAATTGTTCAGGTTAGGGTGTGTTTTTAAAAATCGCATGGTTCAAAAGGTACTGATTGAAATTTACGGTTTTTACACTGAGTGCCACAATCAGCCTGCCGAACTGCCTGTCGAAGTGTACAATTTGTTTTCTGTGGGCTTTACTTGTAAATCTTTTTCCTATATCGTAAATATAAATATAACTTTATTTTATCGAAAGCCCCTATTTAACTGATTTCCCCGGTTTTGATACGTTTCCCAAAAAGTGTAAGTGCGTGATGCGATATTTTTAAGCCTAAGGATTTTTCGACAGATAGAATAATATCATGAATACGAGGATCACAAAACTCAAGTACTTCCCCGCTTTCCATATCTATAAAATGGTCGTGTTGCTTGAACTTGAAGGATTTTTCAAATTGTGCACAATTGTTGCCGAACTGGTGTTTTGTTACAAGGTTGCAACTCAACAACAATTCAATTGTGTTGTACAATGTAGCACGGCTCACCCTGTACTTATTGTTCTTCATTTTTATATACAAGGACTCAATGTCAAAATGCCCCTCGGAGGAATAAATCTCTTTAAGGATTGTAAACCGCTCTGGTGTTTTACGATGCCCTTGTTTCTCAAGGTAGTCAGTAAACATCTTCTTTACTGTTTCGTAATTAAGTTTTTTTGAATCAGCTATCATACCCTTGATTTTGTGGTAAAATTACAAAATTTTCTTATTGTTATTTAGAATAAATAAAAATAGATAGAAATTTGGTAATTTAAAGACTATGTAACTATTTACCTTACTGAAATTTTATTGTTTTAAGAGTGCTTAAATGCCAAGATATCCCAATGTTAATTCAACTAATCCTTTTAACCATATTGTCCAGGGAAATTTCTCTATCATTGATACCCAATTCTTATAAACTATTTGAACTTAATAGCTTGGTTAATAAAGAAATTAAAAGATACCATGACCTTTTGGCACTGAATAGATACACGGGTTCATGACTTTCATTTTTGCATAAATGACAGGTCGCAGGTATTCAATGGCATCGTTTATTCTTGGTTTATGTCTTGGTAAATTGTATCATACGCGAGGCAGAAGAAATGCCATCAATGTGCGTCAATTTATCAACGGTATCTTTTATGTCGAGGGTATTATGCACAAATAAACTGATGTATGCCTCATACAATTCACCGGTAGTATCAATATGGAAAGATCTGATATTGAATCGCATATCATCACTTATAACCCTGATAATATCCGAAATCATGTTCTTGCGGTCGAAACCACTTATTTTTATCCCTCCAAGAAAAGTATTCTTAGGTTTATTCTCCCATTTGGCATGGATAACTTGCTTACTGAAACGTGTCATTAAACCTAAAGCTTCGTTGCAATTGGTCCGATGAACAATGTAATGCGTTCCTTCGGGTGAAAATGCAATGATATCGTCGCCTGGCAAAGGATGGCAACAGTTTGCAACTGAAAAATCTAAGTCATCCAAATTGTAATCAACTACGAGTTTTGATTTTTTGGGACTGGGATGAGATTTTGAATCCGACCGTAATTCATTCTCTTTATTTGATTTACTATGCATGTTTTCAGATGCATAAAACGTACCGAATTCCTTTATGTGGTCGGACGTAATGTCGTTGATCGAAATCTTGTAAAATAAATCAACTGGACTTCTAAACTTAAAATATTCGCTGCACCGGTTTATATTGCCTTTACTGAAGTTAATTTGGTTTGCATTGAAAAACTCTTCTAATTTTAAGCGCCCTTCAGCAGCCTGCACTTTTCGTTGCTCCTTAAGCGATTCGATTATACTCATTTTGGCTCGTGGTGTAATTACATACTCAAGCCATTCTTCCTTGGGAAGACTTTTTTTGGAAGCAATTATTTCAACTTGGTCGCCACTCCTGAGCTTATGGTTCAATGGTACAAGGTTGTAATTTAGCTTAACGCCTATGCAATGTGTTCCTAATTCGGTATGGACCAAATAGGCGAAATCGAGAGCAGTACTGCCTATTGGCAACGATTTTAAATGGCCTCTGGGTGTCCATACAAAAACCTCATCGCTGAAAAGGGTAAGCTTTATATCATCAAGAACATTCAAGGAGCTTGAATCTTTGGAGTTTAACACAGCGCGCAATGATCCCAACCATTCATCGAGGCCACCTTCTTGAATTTTATCGCGGTCAACCTGTTGTTTGTATTTCCAGTGAGCGGCATAACCCCGCTCTGCAATTTCGTGCATCCTTCGGGTTCGGATTTGTATTTCAACCCACCGGCCCATCGGGCTCATTATAGTAGTATGCAACGACTCATAACCATTTGCTTTTGGGGTAACAATCCAATCCCGCAACCTCGATTGCAAGGGGTTATATTGTTCGGTTATTATAGTATAGGCTTGCCAACAAATCATTTTCTCATCGTCAACAGGTCCATCAATTATTATCCTCACGGCAAATAAGTCATACACCTCTTCGAAAGGTATTTCCTTGCTCTGCATTTTTTTATAGATTGAATATACCGACTTGTCGCGTGTATCAATTTCGCATTGAATTCCCTTTGATTTCATTGCCTGTTTGATTGGTAAAATTAAATCTCGTACAAAAATGGAACGCTCAATCTCAGTTTCTTTCAATTTAGCTGAAATAGTGCGGTATATTTCAGGCTCATTATATTTCATTGCTAAATCTTCAAGCTCACTTTTTATAACATACAAGCCTAAGCGATGGGCTAATGGCGAATATAAATAAAGGGTTTCGGCAGCAATATTTTGTTGTTTTGATGGCGGCATCGAATCGAGGGTGCGCATATTGTGCAGTCTGTCAGCCAATTTTATTAGTATTACCCTAACATCATCACTCAAGGTGAATAGCATTTTCTTGATACTTTCAACTTGTGCATTCGATTCGAGGCGCTCGTAACCATCTTTTATTTTGGTTAACCCATCAACTATATAAGCTACTTTATCCCCAAAATTTGTCCGTATTATTTCGATGGTATAATCAGGGTTATCTTCAACAACATCGTGAAGCAAAGCACTAATTATGGCCGTTTCGCCCAATCCAATCTCACCTGCCACTATACGCGCCACTTCGAGTGGGTGATAGATGTAAGGTTCCCCTGTCCGCCTGCGCATTGTATCATGGGCTTGACAGGCCATGATAAATGCTTTACGTACCTGATTGTTTTTTTTTACCCCTTTATTTTCGCTCCAGGTCCACAATAATGCCTTGTACCGTTTTAAAATTTCCCTCTTCTCCTTTTGTTGGCTAATAGAATCCATAAAACCCATCCTTTTTTGCGTTGAACACATCAAAATTACAGTATTTGCTGTTGCATACCTGTAATTATTGTAAAATAATCGGATGTCCCTTTTAGGTAGCTTTTTTTATTTGCTTAAATCCATTTCCTGAAACAGGAAAACCCTTTTCTTAAAAATTCCTTTAAGGTAATTTAAGTTTGGAACGAGAATACTTTAAACTGTCAATTATGGGATAAATTTTGAACCCTCATGACTACTACGGGACGCCTATTAATTGATTTATTAAAGCAAAAAATAAGGTTATAAATCTCAAACTAATCGGGATTTCATTATATATAAAATTGAAATACAAATTATTACGGTTAGAGTTGCTTGCTTTATGACAAAAAAAATCCCGCCTTAACAGGACGGGACTTTTCAAAAAAAAAAAATAACTTATGCTCCTAACTGCAATCTCTTGAAGGTTGTAACAGTTAGACCTTTGTCGGCGCTTTGTAGGTATTCGCGAACGGTCATTTTTGAGTCGTTGATAAATTCCTGGTTCAGCAAAGTGTTCTCTTTGTAGAATTTGTTCAGTTTGCCAAGTGCAATCTTTTCGAGCATTTCTTCTGCTTTGCCTTCTGCACGTGCCTGATCTTTGCCTACTTCAATTTCGCGGGCAATAGTTTCTGCATCCACATCATCCTTATCTAAAGCAACAGGAGCCATGGCTGCAATCTGCATTGCAACATGTTTTGCTACATCATCAATGCCAGCAGCTTCGCTTTTGTTCAAGCCGAGTATGGCAGCCAAACGGTTGCCGAAATGGTTATATGCAACAGCTAAAGGAGCTTCAACCATATCGTAATGCGAAAGTTGCATTTTTTCGCCGGTTTTGCCTGTAAGATCCGTAACGCCATCGGTAATGGTGCGGCCATCAATGCTCATAGCCAACAATGCTTCGAGAGATGCAGGTTTTGTGGCAATGGCCAAATCCAGTACCTTGTGTGCGTAATCAATGAATTCTTGATTTTTTGCAACAAAGTCGGTTTCGCAATTCAGCATAATAACTGCGGCGAATTTTTTGTCCTCGGTAGTTTTAGCAATTACAATACCTTGGTTGGCATCGCGATCAGCACGTTTGAGCGCCAATTTCTGGCCTTTTTTTCTCAAAATATCAATTGCCTTTTCGATATCGCCTTCTGATTCAACCAAAGCATTTTTGCAATCCATCATACCTGCACCTGTCATTTGGCGCAGTTTGTTAACATCTGATGCTGTAATAGTAGCCATTGTTTTTTTATTTCAATTGTTATTAGTTTCTGAAATTACACAAACCTGCACGTTGGGTACAGGTTTGTGTAATCAGTAAGATTTTTTGAATTTGTTATGGTCTTGGTTTGCGTGCTGCGCCAGGGGCAGGTTTGCGGGCAATGGGTTTGCGTGGGCGTTTGCGGTCATCGCCTTCGGCAGGTTCGAGGCCAGCGGCTACACGTTTTTTACGTGCGATTTCGCGGGCGTCATCATCATCATCATCGCTGATTTTGCTGGTTGAGTGTTCTTCGCCTTCTTCGCCTTCTTCTTCGCGTTTGTCGCGGTCGAGTTTGCGTTCGCTGCTGCCTTCGTCAATAGCTTCGATCATTTTTTTGATAATCAATGCGATGGATTTTGAAGCATCATCGTTAGCCGGGATTGGGAAGTCAACTAAGTTAGGGTCGCTGTTTGTGTCAACAATAGCAAAAGTAGGTATGTTAAGTTTTCTGGCTTCAGCAATTGCGATGTGTTCTTTCATGATATCAACCACAAAAATGGCTGAAGGAAGTTTATTCAAATCGGCGATTGAACCAAGGTTCTTTTCGAGTTTGGCACGTTCGCGGGTAATCTGAAGGCGTTCGCGTTTTGAAATACCGAGAAAAGCTGGGCTTACCATCAATTTATCAATTGACGACATTTTTTTAACAGCCTTGCGGATAGTAGCAAAGTTGGTAAGCATACCGCCAGGCCAACGCTCGGTAACATAAGGCATGTTGGATGGGCGTACAAGTTCGGCAACCAATTCTTTAGCTTGTTTTTTTGTAGCTACAAAAAGGATGCGTTTGCCCGATTTTGAAATTTGTTTGATGGCAGCGGCTGCTTCATCAATTTTAGCGATTGTTTTGTAAAGGTCGATGATGTGGATACCGTTGCGCTCCATAAAAATATAAGGCGCCATGTTTGGATTCCATTTACGCTTCAGGTGGCCAAAGTGCGCGCCTGCATCGAGTAATTCGTCAAATGTTGTTCTTGCCATTTAATTTATCTCCTGATTTAATTAGTTTACATTCTTTTAATGTCGCAATTGTCAGGTAGCCCAGCTTATAAAGCAGGAGTCCTGACAATTTAGATACTAAACTACCTTCATTTTCA
>CAJAXK010000016.1 GCA_903946925.1 uncultured Bacteroidales bacterium
AGAAATTTTACGCAGATGTAGCCGAAGGTAAACCGCGTTGGCATGTGCGTAGCAAAACACAGCTTCACCTGCTCCCAGGATGTTGTACCCAAACTGTCAAGCCTTGTTTTGCGGGTGTTTACCGAGGTGTACAGATGTGTAAAATTTATATAAAGCCTTGACCTTTGGTCCTTTGTGTCAAGACAAAGGACAAGAAAAAAGCAGAAACACATTCAGAAAACAACATAGAAACTCTAAAAGCCCTTCAACAGATCAAAATAATATTTTTCAAAATTTGAATGGTATGTATTATATTTCGTATTTTTGCGAAATACTAAATGAACTATGAAAATTGCTTATTCCGATAACCAAATAAAGCTTGCCCGATTCGCGAAAGCCATGGGACATCCAGCCCGCATCAAGATCCTCGAAATTTTGTCGAGCCAGGATTGCTGTTACAGCGGCAACATTGCCGAAGAATTCCCTATTGCGCTTTCAACTTTGTCACAGCACCTTAAAGAATTGAAAGCATCTGGACTAATTCAAGGGGAAATCAATCCGCCGCGGATAAAATACTGCATCAACAAGGAAAACTGGAAACAAGCAAAACTCCTTTTCGATGATTTTCTTGAAGAAAAACCGGTTAAAAGCAATCCCTGTAATGTCTGACGAAATTACATCCCTCCGCAGCCGGGGTTTCATTAAATTTTGGCCTTTGCTTCTTTTGCCTGTTTGGTTTTTGTTGTATCACAACCTACAATGGCTGACGAATATTTTAGTAGATGATATTTTTGGTTTAACCGCCGGGAAGCATCTCACCGAAACACTGCGTTTCTTTATTTTTGAAGTGCCGAAAGTATTGATGCTGCTTACACTTATCATATTTTTTGTGGGTATAATCCGCACTTATTTTTCGCCTGAGCGCACACGAAAAGCATTGGAAGGCAAATCGCTTTTTACCGGAAATGTAATGGCTGCTTCACTCGGCATTGTTACCCCGTTTTGCTCCTGCTCAGCCATACCGCTTTTCCTAGGGTTTATTGAATCGGGCATTCCATTAGGCGTAACTTTCTCATTTTTAATTGCCGCGCCTATGATCAACGAGGTAGCAATAGTTTTGCTCTTTGGCATGTTTGGATGGAAAACTGCACTTATTTATGTGAGCACTGGTTTAGTAATAGCCATTACTGCCGGATGGGTAATTGGCCGCTTGCACCTCGAAAAATGGGTTGAACCCTGGGTTTACGAATTAAAAGCCGGAACACATTTGGAAGATGCAAAAACACCTTTTTCTTCCCGTATTAAAATGGGATTTGAAGCAGTGAAGGAAATTGTTGGCAAAGTCTGGATTTACGTAATGATTGGGATTGCCGTTGGCGCAGGCGTTCATGGCTATGTCCCGGAAGATTTCATGGCCTCGTTTATGGGAAAATCAGCCTGGTATTCGGTGCCACTTTCGGTTTTAATTGGTATCCCACTTTATTCTAATGCTGCCGGAATAATACCAATAGTTTCGGCCCTGATCGAAAAAGGGGCTGCACTTGGCACGGCTTTGGCTTTTATGATGTCGGTAATCGGGCTTTCGTTGCCCGAAATGATCATCCTCCGCAAAGTACTGAAACTGCCTCTTATTTTCACCTTTATTGGTGTGGTAGGGACAGGGATTATACTTGTGGGTTTCTTGTTTAACTACGTTTTTTAATTTGAAAATGTGGGGATGTGAGGATGTGGGGATGTGAAAATTTGGGGATGTGAAAATTTGAAAATGACTTTTAATACAAAGTTTTTGCTTTAACTAATAACCAATAACTAATAACCAATAACTAATAACAAATAACCGATAACTAATAACTGTCCTATCATGAAATAGGTTGACAAGAAGTTTAGTTCATAACTTTACAATTTGTCAAAAATGGGACAGAACAAAGTGCGACGCACCTTCAGTGAACCTTTCAAGCGGGAGAAGGTTAAAATGCTTGAAG
>CAJAXK010000017.1 GCA_903946925.1 uncultured Bacteroidales bacterium
AACAACCCCATTATTTGTCCTTGGATTTTTGCTCACCCAGGTCGATTTTTCAATAATATGGCGGTATATGGCTTGGTCGAACCAAACGCTTGCAACCATAGTGCTTTGGACAATTACCATTTACCTTGCCACTGAACGAAAACTTTTTTGGATTACCCTTATTCCGGCAATGTTTATGTCGGCAGTGGTAACAGCATATATTTTGGTTGCCCCCGAAGGTTTTGGGATCAACACATTTTATGGGCAGATTGCAGGTGTTTTTGGTGCAGTGGTTTTGATGGTTTGGTTTTTGGTGTGGAAGAAACAAATCAAAATTTCATCGGTATAACATCCTTAAAGTTTGGCTCTATCATTTGGAAATGCAAGTGAAAAACCTACCCTTCCCACCCCTTCCCATAATTTATTTACCTTTGCAACTTTTTAGCCAAGCATCATGCAAAATAACTTGTTCGTTTATAATACCTTATCCCGCCAGAAGGAACTTTTTGTGCCAATAAACCCACCTCACGTTGGCATGTATGTGTGTGGTCCAACCGTTTATGGCGATGCACACCTTGGCCATGCCCGCCCGGCAATCACTTTCGATCTTGTGTTCCGTTACCTGCGCCATTTGGGGTATAAAGTCCGCTATGTGCGCAATATTACCGATGTGGGCCACCTCGAAAACGATGCCGACGAAGGCGAAGACAAGATTGCAAAAAAAGCCCGCCTTGAGCAACTGGAACCTATGGAAGTGGTTCAGTATTTTACCGATCGCTACCATTTGGCCATGGATAAACTCAATGTATTGAAACCCAGCATAGAGCCTCGCGCATCGGGCCATATTATTGAGCAGATTGCCATGGTAAAAAAAATACTGAATGCCGGTATGGGTTACGAAAGCAAAGGTTCGGTGTATTTTGATGTTGAAAAATATAATCAGACAAACAAATACGGGATACTTTCGGGCCGGATAATTGAAGATTTGCTTTCCAATACCCGCGAATTGGAAGGCCAGGACGAAAAGCGCAACAGTTTTGATTTTGCATTATGGAAAAAAGCACAGCCCGAACACATCATGCGTTGGCCATCCGACTGGAGCGATGGTTTCCCGGGCTGGCACCTCGAATGTTCGGCCATGAGTGCCAAATATTTAGGCGAACAGTTTGATATTCACGGCGGTGGCATGGATTTGCTTTTCCCGCATCACGAAAGCGAAATTGCACAAAGTACGGTTGCCAACCATAAATCGCCTGCAAAATATTGGCTTCACAACAATATGATTACCATAAACGGGCAGAAAATGGGAAAATCGCTGGGCAATTTTATTCAGCTCGACGAGTTTTTTGCCGGCGAACATGCTGCTTTGCAAAAAGCATACAGCCCAATGACGGTGCGCTTTTTTATCCTTCAGGCACAATACCGTAGCCCACTCGATTTTAGTAACGAAGCCCTTCAGGCATCCGAAAAAGGGTTCCAGCGACTGATGAAAAGTGTGGAAACCATCGAAAAGTTGGTTCCTTCAAGCACTTCAACTGTTGATATTGCTGCTTTGCAGGCTAAATGTTACGAGGCTATGAACGACGACCTCAACAGCCCGATATTAATAGCACACCTTTTTGATGCTGCGCGTGTTATCAACTCAACTTTCGATAAAAAGGAAAACCTCACGGCTGATGATATCGCATTGCTCCGCACAATCATGCACACGTTTATTTTCGATATTTTGGGTTTGTTGCCCGAAAACGATCCTCAGTCAGGGAATAAAGTAATTTCGAACCTGATGCAGATTATCCTTGACCTTAGGCGCGAAGCCCGTACCAATAAAGATTGGGCAACCAGCGACCGTTTGCGTGATGCACTCGCTCAAGCAGGGGTTTTGATTAAAGATACCAAAGAAGGGGTGGCCTGGGAATTGGAATAAGTCAGGTGGTGTGAATAAATCTCTCAAAGTTTTTTGCATAATACCTTGAAATACCTTCCTGAAATCAGGTCAAAAGGCAAAGGTTAAAGGGCAAAAATCAAAGGGCTGATCTAACCTATTCGAACCTAAGTCAATTCTTCAAAATAAGGCCAACTCTATCAATTATCACATAAGTTGAAAAGTAGTTACATCAATGGATTAACTTTGACTTTTGACCTTTGCACGTTGCCCTTTGACTTTTTTATGGCTCGTTGAGGTTAGGGTCTATCCATTTTACTTTTTTCGGATAACTTTTTGGAAATAATCTTTCCCATTTGCTTTTAAATGAAGCAGATATATCCCTTCAGCAATTGTTTCGGTTGATACCAAAACCTGGTTAGAGTTTATGTTGAGCTTTAAAACGGTTTTCCCTTTTATATCTAAAAGTTCCACAAATTCAATTTTTGTTCCCGATTTGATTTCCAAATAGTTGCCAAAAGGGTTTGGGCTGATTTGTAAATCCGGGAAATCACGGGTTTCAATCCCAAGCCCTGAATCGAGATAGGTCATTTTTACCGTATCTGAATTCTCGCAATGGTTTACATCCCTCACTATAAGCCAAACATGTAAAGGATTGGTTACAAACGATGCACTATCAATTTCGATAGTCGGGTTTGTATTGCCGTTGTACCACAAATAGGATTCGAAGCCCGGAACTGAAATAGTGAAAACCTGGTTTTTATGCACAATGGTATCATTACCAAGATGGATTAAAGGCAAGGGAAAAGTAGATACCGAAATGCTGTCGTTGCTTACACAACCAAATTCCGAGATTTTTCGCACCTTGTAAGTCCCGGCATTTGTTGCAATAATTTGGCTCAAAGTATCGCCGGTATTCCATTTGTACCTATAATCGCCGGAACCTGCATCGAGTACGGCTGAGTCGTTTAAACAAATAGATAAATTTTCACCAAGTTCCAATTCAGGCAGTGGGTGGAATGTGGCAATAAGCGTATCATACTCGGTATTTCCAAAAAAATCGGTGGCTTCAACAGAATAAATTCCTGATTCATTTATCTTTATGTTTGGAGTGCTTTCCCCTGTTGACCAAAGGTACGAAGCATAATTTGCACCTGCATTAACCGTAACCGTATCGCCTTCGCAGGCAGAAATGTCCAAGCCAATATCCAGAAGAAGTTTGTAGGATGAAACACTGTTTTCGGTGTTTGAAGTCAGGTAAAGGTTTCGGGTATTATTACTGATAACCATACCGTTCACGCCATCAAAGCCTTCAAAACCGTCTTGTTCGGTCAAAGTTTTCATGTATGTCAACATTCCTGTCGAAGGATTCCGGGAGATTATTTTTAAGTTGTTATAATCCAATGACGAAACATACATATAGCGGTCGTCGGTACTGGGTTCAATAACATTTGAATAGTAAAACTGGGAGTTGCTTATGTCGTCGAAATGCAAAGAACCAACAGGCAGTAATGTATCATTCGCATAATCAACAGAGTAGATATTGATTGCTTTCTGGTACATGCTGACGGTATAAACGTTTTTTCCGTCGTTGCTCAGCGTAAAATCAACAACTCCCTGATTGGTTTGGTTAGGAAAATATTGGTATTTGGCAACGAAATTGATTTCGCCTGTAGAAATGTTTCTTTTGAACAAAGCCAAATAAGTGGAAGAAGACGAGGTGGAGAAAATATACTTCCCGTTTGGGGAGTTTCTCATAACCGAAATGCCACCACCAAACTCATCTTCAAAGTTATACGTAGCAACAAAACTCAGGGATCCATTAGTTTCGTTGTATTTGAATACACCGATTTTAGTCCCAAACGAAGGAATGACATTGAAAAACCGTCCATCAGGGCTGCCTTTAATCGAAATAAAATCCCATAAGTTGTATTCAGGTCTGTTTGGGACTGAATCGATTAGGATCAAAGAATCATTTTGCAAATCACGCTTAAAAATACAAATCTGTTTTGCATTGGAAATGGCATACAGGTATTTGTTGTCCTTTGAACAAGCAAGCGAATAGACCCTTTTGCTCCAGTTGTTGTTAGGATCGCTTGATTTCATGAAACGCTTATAAATAAGTTTTTCGGAAGTATCAGCTTTGGCAAAAACTACAATCCCTTCGGAAGAATTGATTGTATATACATTTTTAGCATCGAAACTTTCGGTTGCCCCTGTTGGACGATAAAGCCCATTTATGGCTGCCCCATCGCCATTTTGATATTTTTGGTTATAAGTAAGGTCGCCTGTAAGCGTATCTCGCAAAAAAGTGTGCAAAGTGCTTGTCCAGTATTCGGTTAGGTAAACATCCGATTTTTCGCATAAAATGGATGAATTGCTATATCCTCCGGCTATTTGGTGGTGGAAAATATTCATCTGCCTTTTAAAAGTCAATTGTCCATCGGTTGTATTCCGATCGAAAATAACAAGCGAAGTATCGCCCATTGAGGCTGTATATACATTCCTGTCGTCGGGCGAAATGCCAATACAATAATTCCCTGCAAGGCCATCAATGCCATTTTGCCCATCCACATATTTGGTAACGTAGCTCAGTTCGCCGGTTGCCAAGTTGCGGTTGAACATAAGGATTGAATATGAATTCATTACATATAAATTCTTGTCATCCTTGCTCAATTCAAGGATTTTTGGCGCATACAATCCCTGAACGCCGTTTTCGCCATCTTTTACCAATTGCACCAAGGTTAATAGGCCTGTTGTAGGATTTCTGGAATAAACTGCAATCTGGCTTGAAGAAGACAGTGTTACATATACAAATAAGTTGTCGTAGCTCAGCCTTACGGATGAAGGCCTCCCATTAAACTTAGGATATTGAATTTCTTTAATTGTCAAATCGCCCGTTTCGGTGTTGCGTTCAAAAACCAAAATCCTGTCGCTTATCCTGGTGGTGATATACACAAACCTATCATCGTCGCTTATTGCCATATCGTTTGGCTCTCTCATCGAATAGCTGTTCACATCATCGCTTGTAATAGTCCGGACAAGGCTTAAACTTCCATTGTTTATATCCCTTTTAAAAATTGAAATCAAATCCCTGGAGCCCGAAAGCACATACACGTTTTTGCCATCGTGGCTTGTCTTAACACAATTGGCATCGTACAAACCTGTCTGTCCGTTGTCGTCGGCCAAGAGCGATTTTTCGAAACTCAAGTTATGGTTTAAGGTATCATTTGCGAAAACAGAAAGCCCATATTGCGATGTAAAATAAATGTTTTTCCTATCGGGGGAGTTGGTAACGCTCAACCCGCCCAACATTCCATAAAGCCCATCCTGATATTGAAAAACCTGCCCCAGGTACGAAATCTGTGCTTTAACGCCAGAAAAACCAACGATGCTTGTAAGTAAAATTATAAGACTGTATTTGTTAATAGAGGTCATGGTTTTAGGCTTTTACTGCTTTTGGAAAGGAACTTTAATTTAAGTAATGAGTCTACTCCGATAACCAAAAAATCAAGAACCGCCACTAAGGCACTATGACACAAAGATTCACAAAGCATTGTTATTCATAGTTATAGACTTAGTGAAACTTAGAGGCTTTGTGCCTTTGTGGCTAAAAAAGACTTTTCGGAGTGGACTCGGTAATGGAACGAAGTTTCCGTTTGGTTTCATTTCGGAATATCCAGCAAATTTAGGAACTTTAATCGTTGCCGAAGTATAAAATTCTTTGGTCATTTTCCTACTTATCTACCAATTCCCCAAAAACCAAAAAAACAGTCCGAAGACTGTTTTTTGGTTTTGTGTTACGGCTACTATCCGGAATTAGTAGATGTTGGCATTGTTCCTGTAATTAGGTTTTTCCATATACCAGTCGGTAAAGTCTTTTCCCGACGATTGTGCCCATTGGGCAAAGTGCAAGTAGGTTTCGAGGATATCCGCTTTTTCAAGTGGATAATCAAAACTGGTGGGAACTTCAATAGCCCAAGGCAAACCTGTAGTGGAGCGATAGTATTGTTGGGCGGAAGGGTTTGAGGCATCATCCATTGATTCAAAATAAACAGGGTTGGCCAATTCGGTCGGTGCCTTATCCTTAAAGTGTATTTCTTTGCCGCGATCCTGATTTACGAAGATAAATGGGTTGAAAGGTGCCGTTCCTATGCTGTTTTGCGGCGTTGATAAGTGAACTGTAACTGTTTGAACCTCGGTTTGTACCGAGTAGCCTCCATGTACAACATTAATCAACGATCTGCCTAACAAGGTATTAACCGCATCAACAGGAATAATAACCGTGTTGGTGGTATGCCCTGATTCATAACCTTTAGGATCCAGGCTTACAACTGATCCAACTTTTATGCAGCCTGTAACACTTTCAACATTGGATGGTGCGGTGTTCAACGATACGCCAAAACCATTGTCGAAAGAAGCCCCCGATGATTTTACCTGAAATTTGGCAATCAAATCAACAACTTTGTTTTGTGCATTGGTAACGGTTTTATAGTTAAAGTTTATAACCAAATCGTTACAATCGTAGTCGCCATAACTGGGCCACATATCCTCAAAAGCATAAGAGGCAAAATCGGTTTCGTTGGGGTAAAACGAATTGAAGGCACGCGTTGCATCATTTGGATAAGCATCAAGGGCATCGGCCACCATATCGCCATCGCTATCTATTATGGTTGGGGAAACAACCGTAATAACCAAGGTTTTGGTATCGGTGCCCCCACTATTGGTAGCAGTTAATGTTACATTTGTTATCCCGGTTGAGGTTGGGATTCCACTTATCACACCAAATTCTGCGTCAAATGTTAAGCCAGCAGGTAAGTTGGTAGCATTGTAAGTAATTGGTTGTGTACCTGTTGAAGTAATCCCATAGCTGAAAGGTTGGTTTTTTACGCATGGTGCCGACAATGCACTTGTAATCAACGGCAGTTGTACAGGGTCTATTATAGTTACTACAAGTATTTTTGAACTGTTGCCGTATTCGCTGCTTGCAGTCATAGTAACGTTTACTACTCCGGCATACGATGGTGTGCCATTGATTGTATGGGTTTCGCTGTTAAAAAATAATCCTGCGGGCAAGTTGGTAGCATCTATATCTATTGGTGCTGAGCCAGATGCAGTAACTGAATAGGTTGAAAATTGTTGACCGGTAATGCCCGTTGCTGTTAAACTACTAGTAATAACTGGTGGGGTTCCAACGGTTAGCACCAGATTTTTATTGTTGCTGCCAAAACTGTTGCTTGCCGAAATGGGGATGGTATAAGTGCCTGCCGATGTAGGGATCCCAATTATTTCGTGTGTTGTGGAATTAAATGTTAAACCTGAAGGAAGATTAGTTGCATTGTAAGTTATCGGGTCTGTACCGCTTGCAACAATTGTGTAGGTAAACGATTGGTTTACGGGTGTATGTGCAACAAGGGTGCTGGTAATTATTGGAGCCGATCCTGTCGATATAATTGTAAATACAAGCGTTTTGGAGTCAACCCCAACCAAATTATCTGCTGTTAGGCTTGTATTTTTAACCTGCGCGATTGTAGGCGTTCCACTTATGGTGTGTGTGGTTGCATTATAAGAAAGCCCATCGGGGAGATTGGTTGCATTGTAAGTAATCGGGTCGGTTCCGGTGGCGGTGATAACATAAGGTGTAATGGCTGTACCTACCATGCCAGCAGCGGTTAATGTACTGGTGATAATGGGCGCAGCTGCGATATTGCAATCCTGTGAAGAGATAGTATAACCAGGGTTATGCCAGGTGATATTTGAGCCAAAAGTGCCATTTTTTGGATTGATGGAGGTTGCCCAAAAATCAACATAGCCGGTAAAATTTGCTCCTGCTGCTTGCGAAGCACCAAGGGCATGTATTTGCGAACCCTGTGAAGCCGGACCGTAAACGAAACCCTCTATTTTAAATGTTCCAGTTTCGATAAGGCTTTGCAATCCGAGCGAAACATGGCCTTGACCTGCAAATGCTGTCCTTCCGGTAACTTTAATAAAAGCATTGGCATTGTTGACCAATCCTGGGTTTGAAGCCGATCCGGTAGTAATTTTGAGTGCCTCAGATGATGATGTGCTGTTAACAAACAATTGGCAATAATTTAGTATCCTTCCACTAGATTCGGTCGAAAGTTTATCGACAATGGTTGTATGGTATTCGTTTATCAGCACGCCTTTTACTTTCATCCCGTTTGAAACCGTTAGGGTTCCATAGTTGTGTACCGTAGCCCCGCTTGCTATTTCAATTTCTTTGTTGCTTCCCGACAAGGCAAAATTTGCGCTTCCAAAATTATCGATGTTGGTATATAATTTTTCAACCGGTAGTGTAATATACCCCGATGGCGAAACAATAAGAGTACCTGTCCCCGAAAGCGAAGCGATATTTGCTGTGCCACAAACCCTTACCGTTCCGCCCGGATTTATGGTTAGTTTTAAATTAGTTAACGAAACACCTGGTTGAACCACCCTGATTTGCCCGGAAGTTACAGTATAATTTCCATTAACTGTAATTGGGGTTCCGGTGTTGCAATCGTTAGAGGCTGTTGCGTCTGTTGATTTTAATTGGCCAAATGTATAGTTCAGTTTGGTGCCTTGAATGGGAACTGCAACGTATTCGTTCAGTCCTAATGGCGAAATTTTACCAACCCAAAGTTCCTTTAAGCGGGAGGCAACCCTCAAACTGGTTTTAAACTGCAGATTGCTGCCAACGGCACCTGTTGCTACCATTTTCCCACCTGCTTTTGGATCTGCCTCATAAATCTGCACAATCGAAAGCATTTGATCGCCCGAGGCAGGTATGCCAATTACAACATCCAGATTGATAAAATTATCGAACTGAAATGAAGGGTCAATTATTAAATCGGTAAATTTTGTTGGGAGGTTCCCAGTAGAATCATCTGTTTTGCGGCAAGCGGATTGGCTTAGGAGCAATACAAGCAAAATAATTACCACGACGGAGGTGGAAACTGTTTTTAGGTATGGAGTTGTTTTCATATGCAGTTTTTAGTTTTAAAATTTTTAAGTGTTGTTAAGTACAATGCTAATCTCACATTACAAATTAAGCCCCATCTTTTCAAAAAGTGCCAAGTCGAATTTATTAAAATATCAAAAATCACTCCATTTACTTCCATTCAAATTATCTAATTGAACAACAGATATTTATCAGGATAGAATTAATAAAAACATCATGTAAAATGTCGCAAATTGAGAATTTCAATCTCGATTTTGAGAATTACGACCTGGTTATTGCTAAGGGGAAATTCACACCCCAGTTGGGTTGGCAATGCCAAAGAAAAGAATTTCCGAAATTACAAAATTATTCTGCTTGCATTTCGATTTCTTCACTAACTTTGTCAATAATAAAGCTCTTGGATTGGGTTTACATTTTGCTTCACAGGCTTATTCCTACCAGACTTTACCCAATTCCCAAATCACCGAAAGCAAGTAATCCCGTTAGGGTTACATGGCTTAGGTTTCCCAAAAATGCGTTTATCCAAAGTTGCTGGCCTGCAAAACTTACAGGTTGTTGCCACAACCAATTATATGGCAAGTTGTTGTGGGCAAATTTTGGCTGGCGGGCAAAATGGTTTTGGGGTTTCATCCATTCATTCCGCCTACAGAAAAACCATAAATAAAGCACATAAAATCAAAGTCGTATGAAATTCAACAACGTTAAAATTGGGAACAAACTCATTATTGGGTTTTCCAGTGTGTTATTGGTTGCGCTGGCTATCGGGTATATCGGCTACAACGGGATGAAACTTATTGCGGTACATTACGATGAAGTTTCGCACAACCAATTGCCCGGCATACATTCGTTGATGGTGATAAGCCATGCACAAACAGCGATAGATGCTGCCGAAAATGCTTTATTGGCCGATAACCTTAGCCAAGAGCTGATAAAAGAAGCGTATGCCAAATTCGATGATGCCAAATTTAGGGCCGACACCGAAATAAGGTTCTACGATTCGCTGCCACATTCGCCCAAGGAAGCTGCAGTATGGAAAGAATTTGTCCCCGCTTTTAACGATTGGTGGCAACACCATGAAATTTTTATAGGGCTGGCAAAAAAACATGACGCCCAAAACAACGAACAGGCGTATAATGCCATGAGGGATTACGCGCTGATAAGCAGTGCAATTCCTTTCGCTAAATCAGAAAAACTTTTAAATCAATTAATTGCAATTAACCTTGAGGATATAGAATTAGAAAACACCCAAGCCGATAAGGAAGGGGATGTGGCTTTAACCCTCCTGCTCGCTTTAATCCTGATTGGTGTTGTGCTGTCAATTGCTATGGCAATTATAATCAGCAGGGCGATAACCATCCCTTTGGCAAAAAGTGTGCGGCTGGCAAAAGCGGTGGCCATGGGCGATTTAACCGTAAAAATTGATATTGAACAAAAAGATGAAATAGGGCAATTAGCTGATGCCTTAAAGAATATGGTTGAAAACCTAAAGGGCATTACAACCGAAATAAAAAATGGGGCATCTGTTTTGGGGACTTCGGCATCCGAAATTTTGACTACAGTAACCGAGATTATTACCGCTGCCGCCGAAACAGCTACTTCGGTAACCGAAACAACTACAACGGTAGAAGAAGTGCGGCAAACTTCGATGGTCTCGAACCAAAAGGCGCAGTCGCTGATGAAAAGTTCGCAAAAAGCCGGCGATTCGGTCGAAAAGGGCAGGGCCTCAACAGATGAGGTTATTGCATCAATGAAAAAAATTGATGATCAGATGAACCTAATCTCTGAAACTGTTATTAAATTGGCCGAACAGCACCGCACTATTGGCGAAATTACCACAAGTGTATCGGATATTGCCGACCAGTCAAACCTTTTGGCGGTAAACGCAGCTATCGAAGCAGCTAAAGCCGGCGAACAAGGACGGGGTTTTGCAGTAGTGGCACAGGAAATCCGTAGTTTGTCCGACCAATCGAAAAAAGCAACAGCCCAGGTTAAAGAAATCTTAGATCAAATAAACAAATCTGTTAACCAGGCAGTTGGCGTAACCGAACAGGGTTCGCGGACTGTTGCCGATGGACGGAAACTTGTGGCCGAAAGTGGTGAGGTAATTGAACTATTAGCCTTAAACGTGGAAGAAACGGCCCAGGCCTCAATACAAATTTCTTCATCAAACAAGCAGCAAATGGCGGGCATGGAACAAATTGTGCCTGCAATGGAAAATATTAAAATTGCCAGCGAACAACAACTGTCAGGAATAAAACAAGCACAAACGGCAGCCCGCGACCTGAATGCTTTAGGCCAGAACTTGAAAGACATCATCGAAAAATTTAAGATGTAATCCGCCTGAAATAAAATGTAGTTCAGCAATTTGTGTCCACTATTTCCATACAAGCATGGAAATAGTGGACTCTTGTTTAGGGCTGTTCTTTAAGGCAAGTTTTAGTATTGAAGTATGAGTTATTAGTTATTGGTTATTGGTTATTGGCGGACACTGAGCCTGTCGAAGTGTTATTGGTTAATAGACTTACACGACAATTATCTCACTAATTGGTATTCACTTGGTGTAAAAGCACATGCAACTGACCTTTTTGAAATAGCTACCTTGTCGGTCAATTATTTTTTGTTAGATATAGATGGTAAGGGGAAACGCCAAAGATTAGTGTATTCATTTGATTGCCAGATTTTAAGGGTGTAGGCACCCCTCTCATTTTTTCAAGGAGAGGGGAAGGGGGTGAGGTCTTTGGGGAGAAATTGGTTATTGATTATCCGCTATTGGTTATTGGTTATTGGCGTACACTGAGCCTGTCGAAGTGTTATTGGTTATTGGTTATCGAGTACACTCCGAAAAGTAGTTTGATCGTACTGAAAGGATGAAACCTTAATAACCACTGGCTATGCCGGTTGGTAAAAACCGTAGCATTAACTCAGCCCTAAAAGTGTTGAATGCTTAGTGTGTTGAATTTCAACCCTTTCAGGGCTGCTCTTTCTCTTTTTGTTTTTCCGTGAGTTCCACCCACAGTTATTAAAATCCCGCCCTTTCAAGGCTTTTTTTGGAAAAGCGGTTTTCGTAGTGAACTCGCTATTCAAAATCCCCAATACCCAAGCGGAAACTGAGTTGTGTTATTAGTTATTGGTTATCCGAAATCCCCAATCCGAAATCCCCATTACCCCATTTCCCCATTCCCCATTCCCCATTCCTACATTCCCCATTCCCCCATTCCCACATTCCCACATTTTCAAATTCCCACATTTTCAAATTCCCACATTCCCACATTCCCACATTCCCACATTTTCAAATTTTCAAATTAACACATTATCTAATTAAAGTAATATTCCCCACGTTCCCGCCATTCAGCCCACCGTGGTTGCCAATATCGGTATTGTACCAAATACTGCCATCCTTGAAAACCGCGGTAATTTTCCAAGTGTAAACACCCTCTTGGCATGGGTTTTCCTTGAACGACCCATCCCAACCTTCAGCAGGCGCTCCCTTATCGGTGAGTTTGTCGGATTGCCAGATTTTATTTCCCCACCTGTCGAAAATTTCGGCATTGTACAGCGCAAGGTTTACACCAACAGGTTTCCATAAACGCACCGATTGAACAGGCCCAACCGCCAAAGCATTAGGCACCCAAAGCCCTTTGAACATCATTTTATACACCACTGATGTGGAATCCACACAATCGAAATTGTTCCTTGTAAATAGCTGCACAAGGTAATCGCCATCTTCGTTGTAGGTGGTTACCGGCGAAAAAAGGTTTGAAGTTTCACCATTCCCAAAATCCCAGTAATATTCGTCGGCACCCAGTGAGCCATTCCCGAACTGTACCTGGCCTTGTATATTCTGGTAATCCCCGTTTACGTTGAAAACACTATATGGCGCAGGCACAACCGTTATTTGGCGTGATATGGTATCGGTACAGTTGTTGGAATCGGAAACCGCGTGCAAAATGGTGTAGCTTCCTAAGCTGTCGAAAGTAAATATTGGAGAAATACCGTTTAATTGGCCCAGCGTTGAGGTGCCATCTTTTACCACCCATCCCAAATGTGTCAGCGGTGCAATGTATGGCGACGATTGGTCGAAGAAATGTGTTGGGTGCCCAAGGCAGGCAACGCTGAAATTGAAATCGGCGGTTGGCAAACCATGAACATTTACGGTTTGTATAAGTGTATCGCTGCAACCGAGTTGGTTGGTAACAATAAGCCTTGTTTCAAAATCGCCGGCTTTGGCAAAAATGTAATATGGGTTTTTGAGTACGGAAGTATCGTTTGTGGCTGTGGCATCGCCAAAATCCCATTGGTAACCTACTATGGCTGTTCCGTTTGGATTGGTAGTATTCACAAAATTAACCCTGCTCCCCACGCAAGCCCCAGCAGCAGCAAACCCGGCAACCGGCGAAGCAAGTATGGTAACCAGTTTGCTTGTGCTATCCACATACACATTGCCATTGATAAGCGTGGTTACTTTTAGCCTAACCTCATAAATGCCGGTTTGGGTATATGTATGGTTCACGGTTTGCTGGAAATTGGTGTAAACCGTAGGCAAAGTGAGATCGCCCCAGGTCCATTCCCAACCCGAAATCGTTCCCTGGCAAACACTTTTATCGTTGAACGAAATCACTGCATTTTGACAACCCGAGGTTTGATCCATATAAACAAAAGCGGCAACAAGGCATGGCGTAAGTTTATAGGTAATTGTTTGCTCATCGGTACATCCATTTTCATTTATTACGGTGAGCTTAACCGTAAACGTGCCTTGGGTCAGGTATTTGTGGGTAGTGGCTATGGTTGGTGCGTTAATGGTGTCAATTGTGCCATCGCCATAATTCCAGATGTACTTTGTTATAAGCGCCGAAGTATCCACCGAAGTGCTTGTGAGCACAAGTGTACTGTCGCATTGCCCTGCTACATAAGTAAAGGAAGCTATTGGCAAGGCTTGTATTTCAATATTTTGGAAATAGGTGGCCTGGCAACCGAATTTATCTTTCGCCGTAAGGCTAACCGTATAGAAACCAGGTTTCGAGAAAGTGTGAGCTGGCTTTTTGCTGCCTGAAATATTTGCTGTTCCCGAATGCGGATCGCCAAAATTCCAATTGAATGTTATCAGTGAATCGCCTGAAGGTGTTAGCAACAGAGGTGTAAATAGGGTTGGGCTGCCAAAACAATCTTTTTGATACGTAAACGCAATATCCAAAGGTGCAGGAACACAAATTTGTCGTGTAACCGTATCGGAACAACCACGTATATCGCTTATAATTAACCTGACATCGTAACAGGAATCAACAGCATAATACTGATAAACAGGATTTTGTTGCGTACTATATAGGAAAGGCTCAAATTCCCAGTTCCAGGATACAATTCCGGATTGGTAGCTGTAGGACGAATCGGCAAAATGAACAGAACCATTTTCGCATGGTGATGCCGAATAACTGAACGCTGCAGTTGGTTTATTAAACACCTGTACCGGCTGCGTTTTAGTGCTGGAGCAACCTGTTTCGGAAACGGTAGTTAGCGAAACCGTATAAGTTCCCGGCAAAGTGAAGGCAAAAGATGGATTTTTGAGTGTGGATGTGTCGGTAGCAAGGCCATTTACACCAAAATCCCAGTACCAGCTAACTATAGTCCCGTTAGTTGGCGAGTACGACAAATCAGTAAATTGTGTCGGGTTGCCTTGGCAAGCGTTTGCATAACTGAACAAAGTTACCGGCAAACCGCCAATAGTTACCTCATGGCTTATAGAATTGCTGCAACCGCTAATGTTTACAACAGTAAGAGCAACGTTATAAGTTCCGATATTGTCGAAACTATGCAGTGGGTTTTGCAAGGTGCTATTTGCTGTTCCATCGCCAAAATTCCAGGTAAAGGATTGCACCTGTGGAATCAGAGTGGCAATAGTATCAGTAAAAAATGCCAACGGAGTACCAACACAACGAATTGTATCATGATAGAAATCAACTCCGGGTTTTGGTGTTATAATCAGTTGGTGCTGAATGGTATCGGTGCAACCTAAAGCATTTGTAGTTATCAAAACAACCTGATATGTTCCGGCTGCCGAGAAAGTATGTACCGGATTTGTCAGCACACTTGTATTGGCAGTTCCTGTGGTAGGATCGCCGAAATTCCAGTTCCTTACCGTAATTGGAACTCCTGAGGAAGCCACCGACTGATCGTTGAATTGGGTTGGCAAACCTTCGCAGGTATTCAACCAGGCAAAACCAGCAACCGGACTTGCCGAAATGGAAATAGTTTGTTGATAGGTATTCTGACAGCCATTTTGCGAATTCACGGTGAGTGTAACGGAGAAATTTCCGGGTTGGCTATAAATATGGCTGATGGTTGATGTTGCAGCCGTGTATGCAGTATCATGCCCATCGCCAAAAGTCCAGTGCCACAGAGTGATTGAACCAGTTGGATAGGAACTTAAATCTGTAAATATTATCGCTGTCCCGGCACAGGAAGGCGACGATGCGGCGAAAGAAGCAACTGGACCAGGCGTTACGATTACCGGTGCCGAAATAGTGGCCGAACATCCCGCCGTGTCAACAATAGTAAGGCTTACTATATAGGTTCCACTTGTTGCGTAAACATGTACAGGATCAGGCAAAGCTGATGTCGCTCCATCGCCAAATTGCCAAAGCCAGCTTGCCGTGCTTGCCATATTTACCAAAGTACTGCTGTTAAATTGGGTTGTATCGCCATTGCAACCTGCCACACTTGTAAAGTTCACTGTTGGTGGCGGAACAATAATTACTGATTTTGTAAGCGTATCGCTGCAACCCGCTGCTGTGGTAACAATTAATTGAACGGTGTAAGTACCTGCAAGTGTGTAGATATGAGTTGGGTTAGCCAGTGCCGAATTGTTTGAAGTGCCGCTTGCCGGATCGCCAAAATCCCAGTTCCTAACCGAAATGCCTGCCCCAACACTACCCGACTGATCAATAAACGAAACGCTTGCATCCTGGCAATTACCTGTGTAACTGAAAGCTGCGCTTGGTTTTGCACTGAGAACCATCAGTTTCGAGATGAAGCTGCTGCAACTATCGCTGGTTTTCACCGTGAGCGAGACATTGAAATTGCCTGCATTGGTATATGTGTGCGTTACAGGACCTGCATTCGGGAAAACAAAGGTTTGCGAATTTCCATCACCAAAGTTCCATATCCATTTCGTGATAAACCCGGCAGGTACCGAAGTCAAATCGGTGAAAGTAATAGTGGTTTGGTTGCAGCCCGGAACGGTGAACGAGAAATTGGCCAAAGGTGCCGCCACTATCGTAATCGCCTGACTTATTGTATTTGAACAACCTGCAGTATCGGTTATTGTTAAGGTTACAGTGTAGTTTCCGGCAGAAGTGTAGGTGTAGGAAGGCGAAATCTGCGAACTGCTGTTCCCATCGCCAAATTGCCAGAACCAGCTTGCAATGGTATTTTGAACTATAACTGATCCGGGAACAAAAGTTATCGGCGTGTCTTCGCAACTGCCTTGTGCCGTGAAACCGACTGCAGGTTTGGCTTTTATGATTATTTCTTTGGTAGTGGTATCGGTACATCCGTTGTTGCTCCACACAATCAACCTTACAAAATAGTTGCCTGCTGCGGCAAACGTATGCGTGGCATTTTGTGTATTGCCGGTATTGCCAATGCCCGAAGCTGGATCGCCGAAATTCCATTCCCATGCACTAATAGAGGTTGTTGCCGGAACTGCCGAAATATCGGTAAATACAACTTCGCTCCCTTCGCAATGGCCGGAATACATATAATCGGCTGTTGGGCTGCCCGTTACCTGAATAGTGTTTGTTTCGGTTGAAATACATCCAAAGTTATTGGTAACTGTTAGCGTTACCGCGAAAGTTCCGGTAGTAGAATAGGTATGGCTTACACTTGGCGTTGCCGGGAAAGTTATCAATTGCGTGTTGCCATCGCCAAAAACCCAGAACCAGGAAACAATGTATCCATCGGTAGCAGTTGAAAGGTTGGTAAACTGGACCGACTGGCCTAAGCAGTTGTTTGCGTTTGCCGCGAAATGTGCCAGCGGCGGAACCGTAATTTCCACAACACGGCTCAACGAACCCAAACATCCGGAAGTATCCTGAACCGTTAAAGTTACATTATACGAACCCGGTGCCAAATAAGTATGCTGCGTATTCCGGCTGTAGCTTGTGCCGCCATCACCAAAATTCCAGTTGTATGTTGCTGTGGTGGTTACATCAATTACCGTTGTATCGGCCCAGAAAATTGTCGGGGCATTTACGCAACCCGGACTGCTGCCAAAATCAACCGGCGGCGAAGGCTTCACGGTAACTTGCTGATAACTTGTATCGGGGCAACCGCCAACATTGGCAATTATTTGCATCACGGTATAAGTGCCTGCCGTTGTATAAATATGTTGTGGGTTTTCTAAAGATGAGGTATTGTCAACCCCCGAAGTTGCATCGCCAAAATCCCAGTACCACCAATTTACCGGAACCACGCCATTGTTGAGCGAAGTATTGGTAAACTGAGTGGTTTGGTTTACACAATTAGTTGTAAACGTGAATGCTGCAATAGGCTTATTGATAACAGCCACCGGATTGGTGAATGTGGAAACACATCCCAGCGAACTCGTCACTTTTAAAACTGCATTATACGTTCCCGGCGCAGGATAAATATGTGTAACATTGGGCGATGCCGGGAAAACAACAACCTGATGTGGCGAACCATCGCCAAAATCCCATTCCCATTGCTGTATATAGCCTTGCCCCGATGGGTTGGTTGAAAGATCCATAAACGAAACCGGGCTTCCATCGCAAACCGAAGTTGTATTGTTGAAGAAAGCCAATGGCAACGGCCGCACTTCCACATTGTGACTAACTGTATAGGAACAGCCAATGGAATCGGAAACGGTAAGTGTTACGGTAAAAGTGCCATACGTAGCAAATACATGCGAAGTATTTCCGGGTGTATTAAAAGTGCCAAAAGAGCCATCGCCAAAATCCCAAAGCCAATTCGGCACGGTGAGCAGATTGCTACCGGTTGCAGTAAAGAAAGTTGTATCGCCAAGGCAAGCCGTTGTTGCAGTGAAATCAACTACTGGCGCAGGATGTACCATTACATTCGCCGATCCGCTCAAATCGGCCGGGGTAGCCGCGCAGTAAGCATCCGTTAAGGCTGTTGGCGTGTAAGTATTGGTTCCTGCCGCAGGCTGCACACCGAAAGTGTAAGGGCTGGAATTGATATTGCTGATTGTGGCATTGGTAAAACCGTTGGAATAGGTAAAATTCCAGGGAGGTGTTCCGGTAAATTCAACATGAAGGTTGGCTGTATTGCCTTCGCAAATAGTCGCTCCACCGCTAAGCACCGCGGTAGGCAGCGGCACAACATACACCGGTCCTGAACGAACCGGCCCCGGACAACCATCGGTGGAAACTTCCTGAACGGCAATTATATAAGTACCACTTGTACCCCAGGTATGCGAGAACAGGTTAACAGCCCCGCTTTGTTGCACTGTGCCATCAATTTTCCAGGTAATGGTATTTCCGGCATTAGAAGTGGAGTCAATCCAATAATGCTTGTTCGCACCAATGCATACGTTGTCGGGCATGGCAATCTGGCCAGCTACCTTAAAGGCACTGAGCAGCACAATGGCAAACAGTAGTATGTTACGGATGTGTTGTTGCATTTGGTTTATTGGTTGATGGGTTGATGGGTTTATTGGTTGATGAGTTTATTGGTTGATGGGTTGATGGGTTGATGGGTTGTTGGGTTGATGGGTTGATGAGTTTATTGGTTGATAGGTTTAGTCGTTCAGTCGTTCAGTCGTTTAGTCGTTTACAGACCCTTCGAGCGGTTTTTACCAACCCTCGAAGTGGTCGTTAACTTCGAGCGGTTTTTACCAACCCTCGAAGTGGTCGTTAACTTCGAGCGGTTTTTACCAACCCTCGAAGTGGTCGTTAAAGGGTTGATGGGTTGAAAGGTTGATTGCCCCCTTCGGGTTATCTTTTTCGGTTCATTTCTTCATTTTCAGTTGTTTTTTTACGTGATTATTGTTCAAGCTAAAGACAATCCAAAAGTTTTACCTTTAACGAATTACTTCTTAATTATTACACCAATGCGCTAATCGTTAACGAATTACCATTAACAATTAACTGTTTTCTATTTTACTTTAACAATGAGCCAACCATTAACGATTTACCATTAACGATTAACTAATTTCTACTATGCCAACGAGCCAACCATTAACGATTTACCATTAACGATTAACTAATTACTACTATGCCAACGAGCCAACAGTTAACATTTTACCATCAACGATTAACCGCTCCCTAAGCAACCGCTTCGAGGGTTGAAAAAACCACTCGAAGGGTTCACTTTTCGTTATCCAACGCGCCAACCATTAACTATTTTCCATTAACTATTTTCAACCTGAGCCTGTCGAAGGGAACTATTCCCTCCCCCAAAAACCTCACCCCTTTCGTTCCCCTCTCCTTGAAAAAAGAAGAGGGGAGGGTTCGGAACGGTGCTTAGATTATTGGCGGCAAGTAAGTTCACTATTTACTGTTTTCCATTCACTCTTTACTCTTCACTCATCCCACCCCTGCCGCGCCGCCTTTGTTGGCAGCGGGCAGTAATGGACAGCAAATTATATTAACCGAAAGGCTTTTGCGCCCAGCTTAACAAGTTGATTTTAGTTGTGCATGATAGCAGATGTGTTCGGCGCAAGATTGATTAAAATTGTAACTTGATCTGTTGCAGCTGAACAAGGACCTGTTCCATCAGGATCATTTGTTGTCAAAGTAAGTGTAACAAAGCCAGCAGTTATTTCATCAGCAGATGGTGTATAAACTGCATTCAGAGCATTGACATCAGGAACAAATGTTCCATTGCCACCTGACCACGAACCACTGGTAGCACTACCACTAACAGCACCAGCTAAGGTAACATCCGAACCCGAACAAATTGTTTGATCTACACCTGCATCAGCAACAGCTGCTGGATTTATAGTAATCGTAATCTGGTCAGTTGCTGCTGTACAAGGACCTGTTCCATCAGGATCATTGGTAGTCAAGGTGAGGGTAACAAAGCCAGCTGCTATTTCATCAGCAGATGGAGTATAAACTGCGTTCAAAGTATTGACATCAGGAACAAATGTTCCGTTGCCACCTGACCATGAGCCAGATGTAGCACTTCCACTAACTACGCCAGCCAAGGTTACATCCGAACCCGAACAAATTGTTTGATCTACACCTGCGTCAGCAATTGCTGCTGGATTTATAGTTATCGTAATCTGGTCAGTTGCAGCTGAACAAGGACCAGTTCCGTCAGGATCATCGGTAGTCAAGGTAAGGGTAACAAAGCCAGCAGTTATTTCATCAGCAGATGGTGTATAAACTGCATTCAGAGCATTGACATCAGGAACAAATGTTCCGTTGCCACCTGACCATGAGCCAGATGTAGCGCTTCCACTAACTACACCAGCTAAGGTTACATCCGAACCCGAACAAATTGTTTGATCTACTCCTGCATCAGCAATAGCTGCTGGATTTATAGTAATCGTAATCTGGTCAGTTACTGCTGTACAAGGACCTGTTCCATCAGGATCATTGGTAGTCAAGGTAAGGGTAACAAAGCCAGCTGCTATTTCATCAGCAGATGGTGTATAAACTGCGTTCAAAGTATTAACATCAGGAACAAATGTTCCGTTGCCACCTGACCATGATCCTGTTGTAGCACTACCACTTACAGCACCAGCCAAGGTTACATTCGAACCCGTACAAATAGTTTGGTCAAGGCCTGCATCAGCAATAGGCAATGGGGTTATAACAACAACCACAGGTTTAACATCGGAACAAGCAGGAGTAGTGCTTGTAGTTGCTTTGATGTAATAAGTACCCGATGTAGTAACAGCATCAGGATTTAATAACGGTATAGTACATGCCAAATCTGTAAAATAACCTAATGTAGTTCCTAAAGGAAGCGTGCTTCCTGTTGTAATTGAAGCTACTGTCAAATCAACAGGGCCAGCACCACAAACCGGGTCTGGGTTAGTAATTACCAATACAGGTGCAGGATTAACAGTTACTACAACGGCAACTTCGGTATAACATGTTGCATTTGTTTCTCTAAGAGTAACTGTGTAAACCGTCTGAACTACAGGATTAGCCCATGTTATAGATATGGCAGGAGTTCCTTGTCCAGAATTAATGGTCCATCCTGTGGCGGGTGTGATAGTCCATAAAAAATCATTGCTTGCATTGCCCGGTGTTACAGAATACGGCTCAGTGCCAGGGCAAACTGTTTGGGTATTTTGCGCCCGCGCTCCCAATACTCCTCCCAGAAGAAGCAGTACTACTAATAATCCCTGTAAAATTCTAAGTTTTGTTTTCATGTTGTTTTAATTTTTGATTGTTTATTTTTAATTATTTGTCTTTATATTTTTTGTTTTAATGTTTTGTCTTTTAAAGTTTCGGCAAGTCCATCCCATCGCTTTTTTTCTTTCTCCCTTCCCCTTTCTCCCTTTCACCCCTCGCCCTTCTCCCCTCACCCTTCACGTTCGTCGGAATAGCGCGAAATGCGACAGCTCTGGATCGCGGCAACCAAGGCAGGCCGAGAGTTGCAGCAGGTTGAGCCATCGTAACAAGCGTATCCTGATTTTCATTGTAAGCCGTTTCAACTGGTAGGTTTGTAATATGTGGTTTAATCGTGGTTTGTTGTAAAAAAATCCGTGGTAACATCGTCGTCGCAACCAGCGGTATGTTGCCCGTATGCCCGAACCAGCAGCTATGCCCGCCGAAAGCAGCAATAGGCTGAGCCATCGTAACAAGCGTAGGCGTATTTCCATTTTTTGGTCGGTTTGTATGTGGGTTATATGTTTTGTTTCTTTTTGCACTTTAATGGGTTTGTACCGCCGCCGGAAGCATTGGTAAGCTTTATGCATCCGCGAGCCAGCGGCAATGCCCGCCGAAAGCAGCAATAGGCTGAGCCATCGTAATATGCGTAAGCGTATTTCCATTGTTAGGTTTTCCCTGTTATTATGCCCCTATTACATTATTTAAAATCACATTTACAGTTATTGCATCGTGCATTTTTAACTACACCAATTCAAGGTAGCATGCTTTTTACAGCGCAACCATAAACCGTGTATCGAAGGCACATTTCTGCCAACTATGTATGTTTACAGACTTCTAACCGACTAATGATTTCAATGTGTTTTTTACATCTTTTTGGTTTTAAATTATTATGATTTATGTAGCCATTGGTTAATTGTGCCAGATAGCTGATGTTGTTGGTTTTGGGTTAATAGTTATTGAGGTGGTTGCAGGCACTAATACGCAACCACTAGCTGGTGGAATTGTGTATGTAACCAGATACGTACCTGCTGCACTTGTGCTTGGTGTAATCTCACCGGTTGAGCTATTAAGGGTTAATCCTGTGGTAGAACTAAATATACCTCCTGTGTATGCATTTGTTCCTGTTAAGGTTACTGTTTGTGCAACTGCTGATGTACACCATGGCGAACCACTATATGAAATACTGGCTGTTGGTAAAGCTGTTATGGTTACTGATGCTGTAGCCGTTACCTGAGCACACCCACCGGCGGCAGCAATTGTGTATGTAACCAGATATGTACCTGCCGTACTTGTGCTTGGTGTAATCTCACCGGTTGAGCTATTTATGGCCAATCCTGTGGTAGAACTAAATGTTCCGCCTGTGTAAGCATTTGTACCTGTTAAAGTTACTGTTTGTGCAGTTGCTGAAGAACACCATGGCAAACCGCTGTAGGAAATACTAGCTGTTGGTAAAGCTGTTATGGTTACTGATGCTGTAGCTGTTACCTGAGCACATCCACCAGCGGCTGAAATTGTGTATGTAACCAGATATGTACCTGCCGTACTTGTGCTTGGTGTAATCTCACCGGTTGAGCTATCAATGGTCAATCCTGTGGTAGAACTAAATGTTCCGCCTGTGTAAGCATTTGTTCCTGTCAATGTTACAGTTTGTGCGGATGCAGAAGTACACCATGGCGAACCGCTATATGAAATACTAGCTGTTGGTAAAGCTGTTATAGTTACTGAAGTAGTTGCAGTTACCTGAGCACATCCGCCGGCGGCGGCAATTGTGTACGTAACCAGATACGTACCTCCTGCACTTGTGCTTGGTGTAATCTCACCGGTTGAACCATTAATGGTCAACCCTGTGGTAGAACTAAATACACCTCCCGTGTAAGCATTTGTTCCTGTTAAGGTTACTGTTTGTGCAGCTGCTGAAGTACACCATGGCGAACCGCTGTA
>CAJAXK010000018.1 GCA_903946925.1 uncultured Bacteroidales bacterium
GTATTTGCTTGAGCTTATAAGCAAATTCAAGGTTATAAGGGAAATCAATACGGATTCGGGCATTGCCCCGGTGTAGGGTTCGGGAAGCTTTCATAAGCTATACAGTTGAGTCCACTCCGACAAGTCTTTTTTCGCCACAAAGACACAAAGCCTCTAAGTTTCACTAAGTATATATCGCTGATTAACAAGACTCTGTGTGCCTCTGTGAACTCAGTGCCTCCGTGGTTTTCTCTTTTTTTAGGGTTTTCGGAGTGGACTCAAACTTAGTTTCGCGTAGAAATTTGCCCTTTAATTTTCCCACCCTATTGTGTCCTACTGTGCCTATTGTGGTGAATCAATCCGCAATCCGCAATACAAAACCTCCGTTTCAACTTTTTCGCCTACTTTTACCCAAAAATATTCTTTTATGGCAAAGCGAATTTTCCTCCTAACTGTCGCAATCAATTTCCTATTTGGCATTCCTTCGGTTTTGGCCTGCACCAATTTTATCGTTACCAAAGCTGCGAGCAGCGATAAATCGGTAATGATAACCTATGCCGCCGATTCGCACACGCGCTATGGTGCTATTGCATTTTATCCTGCTGCCGACCACAAAACAGGTGATATGTGCGAAGTTTATCATTACGAAAACGGGAAACTTTTGGGCAAAATCCCGGAAGTGGCTCATACCTATTCGGTGGTTCAGTTTATGAACGAGTACCAGGTAGCCATTGGCGAAACCACTTTTGGCGGACTTGATTCGTTGGGCCGTCAACCCGGTGCTATTTTGGATTATGGGTCGTTAATGAAAATCGGACTACAACGCTCGAAAACGGCTCGTGAAATGATTAAAGTGATAACCGGACTTATTGAGGAATTCGGATACGCTTCCAGTGGCGAATCTTTTTCCATTTCAGATGCCAACGAAGCCTGGATTATGGAACTTATCGGTAAAGGAAAATACGAAAAAGGAGCAGTTTGGGTGGCAAGACTTATCCCTGATGGGTTTGTAAGCGGGCATGCCAACCATGCCAGGATCACTACTTTCCCATTCCAGAAATCGAACAACTGGGAAAACCCCAACCAAACAGTTTACCATTCGATGGATGTAATAAGTTTTGCCAAAAAAAATGGGTTTTACAAAGGAAGCGACGAATCATTCAGCTTTTCAGATGTTTATAACCCCTTGGATTTTGGTGGGGCACGTTTTTGCGATGCGCGGGTTTGGTCGTTTTTCAGGAAGATAAACAAAGAAATTAGGGAGAATGCTGATTATACAAAATATGCTTTGGGCCAATTTGCGTACAATCAATATCTTATGGATGGAAGTAAAAATCCAAATGGATTTGTCTCCAATAGGCTTCCTTTATGGGTAAAGCCAGATTCGCCTGTTACCCGTCAGGAGGTGATGGCCGCTATGCGCGATCATTATGAAGATACACCACTCGACATGCGAAACGATTTGGGAGCAGGGCCTTTCAAGTCGCCTTACCGTTGGCGGCCAATGGAATTTGTGGTTGACAGCGTTATGTACCTCAACGAACGGGCGGTTGCTACACAGCAAACAGGGTATAGTTTTGTGGCTCAATCGCGCAATTGGCTTCCCGACCCGGTAGGTGGCATATTTTGGTTTGGAGTTGATGATGCCGATGGATGTGTGTATGCTCCAATGTTTTGTGGCGTGAACGAAATCCCAAAAAGCTACACTATTGGAAATGGTTCCATGATAACTTGGTCCGAAACTTCGGCATATTGGACTTTTAGCCAAGTTAACAATTGGGCTTATTCGAGGTACAACCTGATTCATCCCGAAATAGAAAAATATCAGCAACAACTCGAAAAACAGTTTGCCACCGAAATTGAAATTGTGGACATACAAGCGTCAGAGTTATTTAAAGAAAATCAATCGTCTGCACGTGAATATGTTACAAGTTATTCAGTTTTTACCGGAAACAAGCTTGTTAGCGACTGGAAAACATTTTACCAGTACCTATTTATGAAATACATTGATGGCAACGTTAAAAACTCGGAAGGCCAAAAACTACTCGATAACGGAAATGGCAGGAATATACCAAAAGCTCCTTCGCAACCCGGCTACGGAAAGGAATGGGAAGCAATCATGATTCAGGGAACCAAGGATAGGCTTAAAGTACCATTGGAATAGTCCATTGGTGGGATGCTGTTTTAAAGAAAAAGCAATTGAAAATCAATTTTCTGTTCATTGAGTCCACTCCGAATACCCTAAAAAAATGAAAACCACGGAGGCACAGAGGGCACAGAGGGACACAGATTATTGTTAATCAGCATTATAAACTTTGTGAAACTTAGAGATTTAGTGCCTTAGTGGCAAAAAAAAAGACTTCTCGGAGTGGACTCTTCATTGCTTTATTTGTACTTTTGCAGCATGTTCGGATATAGACTAACCACTTCCCTTTTGCTTGTGATACTAACTATGGCATCATGCCAAAACAGTAGTCATGATAGCAAAAAAATACAGCTTACTGTAAGCATCATCCCACAGAAATACTTGGTCGGTTTTATTACTGACGGCAAATGTGATGTACAGGCCATGCTACCTGTAGGTTCAAACCATGAAACCTATGAGCCGGCTCCGAGGGATATGGAGAAAATTTCAACCTCTAAAATGTACCTGGCTTTAGGCGCCCTCGATTTCGAAATCACCTGGCTCGATAGGTTCAAATCATCAAACCCTGATATGTTGATTGTAAACACAAGCAAAGGCATTGAAATGTTGAGCGGGCAATGTAGTGGGCATGCAGATGAAAATGGGCACAAAAGCCATGGGATTGATCCGCATATCTGGCTTTCGCCTTCCTGCATGAAAATTCAAGCAACAAATATTTGTAATTCACTTTGTGGAATTGATACTACCAATGCCTTGATTTATAAAGACAGGCTTAATAAGTTCAATCTTTTGGCAGATTCGGTTGATCGTGAAATCAGGAAAAGACTTACAGGGTTCGAAGGAAAACCTATTTTAATTTTTCATCCTGCATTGGCATATTTTTGCCGCGATTATAATCTTGAACAAATCAGCATCGAACAGGAAGGAAAAGAGCCATCACCATTGTATCTTACTGAACTTGTTACTGTTGCCAAACAAAAAGGTATAAAATCCATATTTATTTCGAAGGAATTCGATACCCGTAATGCAGAGGCAATTGCTAAGGAAATCAATGCCAAAGTTGTGGTTTTTGACCCTATGGCTGAAAACTGGCCCGAAAATATGATACTACTTGCCGAATTGATAGCTGCAAATTGAAAGTCAACTGAAAATATGCCAGAGCTTATAAAACTTGAAAATGTAACGGCTGGTTACGATAATGGCATTGTGCTCCGCGATGTTTCGCTCACAGTTTCCAATAACGATTTCATTGGTGTCATCGGCCCAAATGGCGGAGGGAAAACCACACTAATTAAATTGGTTTTAGGATTGATAAAACCAATTTCGGGAACTATTACCCGCTTTGATAATCAGGAAGGCAACTTTATCGGCTATCTGCCCCAGCAATCGCACATTGACAGGAAATTCCCTATAACCGTTAGGGATATTGTGCTTTCGGGCTTAATGTCGGCGGGGAAGCCATTGAACCGCTATTCATCGAAAAATAAAACGCAGGCTTTTGGTTTGCTCGAACAGATGGGGATTCCACACTTGGCCAACCGCACTGCCGGTGAACTTTCGGGAGGACAACTACAGCGTGTTTTTATTTGCCGGGCTTTGATTTCTACACCCAAACTCTTGATTTTAGATGAACCAAATACTTTTGTTGATAACCGCTTCGAACACGAAATGTATGAGCTATTGCAGGAATTCAACAAAAGGATGGCTATTCTCATTATATCACACGATGTAGGAACGATTTCGTATTTTGTAAAAACCATTGCCTGCGTAAACACCTATTTGCATTACCACCCTTCAAATATTATTACCGAAGAACAGCTTGCCGGTTATAATTGTCCGTTGCAGATAATTACCCATGGGGATGTGCCTCATACGGTACTGCAAAAACATGATCATGGCCATGATTCTGAACACAACCACTCTCACCAACACCCTCATACTCACGAATAGCATGGCAGGAATACTCTCATTCGACTTCGTTATCCATGCTGTAATAGCCGCATTTTTGGCAAGTATTACGTGTGGATTTATTGGTGCATACATCGTAGCCAGGCGTATGGTTTTTATCAGCGGGGGAATTACCCATGCTTCTTTCGGTGGGATTGGCTTAGGTTACTTTTTGGGGATCAATCCTATTCTGGGAGCAGCTATTTTTAGCATTTTATCTGCTTTTGGAATCCGGTTAGTGTCCAAACAAACCGATATTCGCGAGGATTCCGCAATTGGGATATTATGGTCGTTTGGAATGGCGGTTGGGATTATTTTTATTTACCTTACGCCTGGCTATGCGCCCAACCTTATGTCGTACCTTTTTGGAAGCATACTAACCGTAACCATTGCCGACCTGAGTATGATGGGGATACTGGCAGCCATCACAATAGCAGTTTTTCTGTTTTTTTACCGGACTATTTTGTTCATTTCGTTTGATGAAGAGTATGCACGCTCGCACAATGCACCGGTTGAAACTTTCAATTACCTTATGCTGACTTTGGTAGCCCTAGTAATTGTGATCAATATTAGGGTTGCGGGGATTATATTGGTGATTTCGTATCTTACCATACCACAAAGCACGGCTAACCTATTTGTAAATGATTTGAAAAAAATAATTTTTCTCTCTGTTTTAATCAGTTTCTCAGGGAGTTGTATAGGTTTATTGATATCATATTACTGGAATATACCTTCGGGTGCCACTATCATTTTTGTATTTGTATTAATTTTTATGATTGCACGTGCTATTGCATATTTGAGGAGCAGTAAACAACGGAATGGTTCCATTGCGGAAAGATAAAATTGAAATTCACCATAATTTTCGCGATAGACTTTTGGGATCATGCTCAAAACCTGTGGAGCTATGATATTAAGCATATAGATTAGATAGCCTGAAAAGGAAGAAATTGACATCCGTAACACCTCTGTGATGTTGCCTGA
>CAJAXK010000019.1 GCA_903946925.1 uncultured Bacteroidales bacterium
CAATGGGCGAATAAAAAGTCAAGGCTTTATATAAATTTTACACATCTGTACACCTTGGTAAACACCCGCAAAACAAGGCTTGACAGTTTGGGTACAACGGCCAAGGAGCAGGTGAAGCTGTGTTTTGCTACGCACATGCCCTCGCGGTTTACCTTCGGCTACATCTGCGTAAAATTTCTATAAGGCCAGTCCCTAAAACCTCGAATTTACCAATATTTACCAAAGCCTTCCGAACCGGTTTTGCCCAAAGCGAGAATTATCTTACGAAGGACAGGCATTATAAAAATACAATAGCGGTTCTTAGACGGAGGTATGTGCGGAAGGCTTGTGGGTAGCAATACACAGCAACTACAGAAGCCTGGAATTGTGCCATCTCAAATGCCTTGTATTGCGGGAAGATACCTTCGGCTTAGAAACGTATTGAACTTTTCTCACGAATACCCGTAAAAATAAGTAAGCCATGAGTAATTTTTATTAAGCCTTGATTTTTTGTTACTTTTTGATCAAGCAAAAAGTAAGAGAATGTAATCAAATCAAGAATACCAATCAAGAAGTAGATTCTAATCACTTATCCGTCAAGTAAAAGAGTCATCGAATCAAAAAAACATGTAAGCATATTTTGCAAAAAAAAACATCTATTTAAAGGATAAGAGCCTAATGTAGTGCAGGTGCAAAAACACACAAATAAAAAAATGTCATACATTTGTGGTCATCAACAGAGCTTTAATCGAAACTATTATAGATGTATATCGTGCACCATCTAAGGGGGATAAGACGAAAAAGTTGATTTGGGCACTATAAACCAATCAAAGAAAAATATGCTCCGGTTGGTGTTTCCCCTTGGCAATCTGTACAAAGTTATTGAAAACCCAACAAAATTTTGGGTCAGAAATTTGATTCAGAACCGATCTTATTCTAAAAGAGATTGAACCAAAAACCTGAAAAAACCTATATGGCTAACCCTTTGGAGTGTATTTTACATAAAGTTGACCCTCAATTTGCAGCTTCGCAGGGCTTCAGGTACAGGCTTTCCGTTTTGCTTGCGCCCGATGGGTTTTCGTTTTTAATCACCCATGCCAACACACAGAAAATATTGAGCATGTCGGTTTACAAATTTGGGATAGTTTCCAGTGTGGTAGATGAATCCTTTGGGTGGCCAGTTAATGATGGTACCTATTTCGAGTTGTTGAAAAAAAACGAAATTACCGAGCAACATTTTCAGCGCATTGATATTGCTATTGCCTCGCACAAAATTACGGTTTCGCCTTTCGATTTTATACATAATGGCCATGAAGCCGATTTGGTGAATGTTTCCCAGCATCAAAATGAGGGCGAGGAAATACTTTCGGAAGAAATTACTCCACAAGGAGCTGTGGCCTCTATCCTGATCCCTGAATATATAAAGAAGAATTGCGAATTTATTTTTCCGGGAGCAAACCTGCATTGTGCTGCATCGGTAATGGTTAAAGGTATTTTGCGCAAGCATCAAGGCTCGAACATGCGCCAGGTATTTATTAATTTACATCAAAAATATTTTGAGCTTGTTGTGGTTCAAGGCCCGAACCTGATTTACCTGAACTCGTTCAAATATGCAGAACCTGCGGATGTGCTCTATTTTGTGGTTTTTGTTCTCGAACAACTTGGTTTAACACCAACCGAAGAATCAATTACTTTAATGGGCGAATTGTCGGAAAGCACGCCAATTTTGTCGCAGTTAAAATTGTATTGCGCCTCCCTTTTTTATATTGAAAAACCAATTGAACTGGAATACAGTGAGTTGCTAGCCGGCATTCCTTTACATAAATATTTTACCCTCTTAAACATACCTATATGCGAATAATTAGTGGCAACCACAGGGGAAAAATACTTAAACCACCTATGGGTTTGCTTGTACGGCCAACAACGGATATGGCGAAAGAGAGTTTGTTCAACATTTTAAATAATCGCGTTGATTTTGAAGAAGTGAAAGTTCTGGATCTTTTTGCCGGAACCGGAAATATTTCGTTGGAGTTTGCTGCCCGTGATGCTAGTTCGGTGATGAGTGTGGATTTGAACAAGGCTTGCATAGATTTTATTTCCAAAATGGCTGCAGACCTCAGCTTCAAACAACTTACCGCCATTCAGGCCAATGTTTTTACTTTTCTGTCGCGGCCCATGGGTGGTTTTGATGTTATTTTTGCCGATCCACCTTACGACCTGGCAGAGCGTGAAAGGGTTCCAGACTTGATTTTTACAAACAATTGGTTAAACGACGAAGGCTGGTTTGTTTTTGAACATGATAAATACCTGAATTTTAAAGAGCATCCCTGCTTTTTCGAAGAGCGATGTTATGGCAAAATACATTTTACATTTTTCCAAAAAACCTTGCCAATAAATGAGGAACAAACACAGGTTTAATACATCGGTTTACAGATAAACCAATCCTGTATCAAGGCATAATTTTGTTTCGTTTAATCTGATTACCAATCCGTTGCACAGGTAGCCATGCTGCTCCTATCCCAATTAGTGTAATTGTAAAAAAAACATATAAAAAGTCGGTGGCAATCAGCTTTACAGGATATGCATTTATAATAAACGAGCCACCGCCTTGCAGCTTTATCAACCCGAATTGCTGCTGAATGAAGCAAACAATCAAACCTATAAAAAGTCCCAAAGCTGCTCCCGAAAGGGAAATCAATAAACCTTCGAAGAAGAAAATCTGTTTTATAATGGTATTTCCCGCACCCATGCTGCGCAATATTCCAATATCTTTTTGCTTGTCGAGGATGAGCATGGAAAGCGAACCGACAACACTGAACGAAGCGATTATGAGAATAAATGTCAGTATAAGAAAAACAGCCCATTTCTCCGATTTCATAATTTTATAAAGCACTTCTTGTTGCTGGAAACGATTCTGAACCTTGAACTTTGCCCCGGCAATTCCTGTAATTTCTTTTTGTATCCTATCAACGTCAGCTCCTTTTGCCAACCTGATTTCAATACCTGTAACTTCATCGGAATAATCGAGCAAACGCCTTGCAAAACGCAGTGGCACAAGCATATACTTGTCGTCGAAATCCTGTTGGATTGAAAAAACGGCGGTCGGCCTTATATACTCACTCGAAAAGGATTCCTGTGGCAAGCCGCTAATGTTCCCTTTCCGTTTTGGGATATACACCGAAATCAGGTTGTCGGGAGCATCCAAGTCAAGGTTCAGGAAATAGGCAATACCGTAACCAGGGATGGCAAAGTCGAGGCTGTCCTGTTGCAACACCATTTCTCCGGTAAGCTGCATTGAATCAAGCGGGCTATTTTGCTGATAAAGGGAATCCACGCCTTTTATGGTTGCCAGGTATTGTTGGTTTTTATAGTGCAACAAAGCATTTTCCTCAACCACTTCGGTATAGCTAATTACGCCAGGGAGCGAGCGGATTTTATCGGTGTTAATTTCATGGTTATGAAATGTTTTCCCTTCAACAACCGTAATTTCAATATCCGGGTCAAAAATTGAGAATAAAGAAATAACCACTGATTCAAACCCATTAAACACACTTAGTACAATAATCAAGGCTGCCGTCCCAACAGCAACCCCCACCATCGAAATACCCGAAATTAGGTTTATGATGTTGTGCGATTTCTTGGAAATCAAATACCTACGTGCAATAAAAAACGGGAGGTTCAAGTTGTTGGTTGTTTCGGCAGCAATAAATTCGGGAATGATTTTGTGTATGATGTGTGCCCAACAGCAAAATTGGCAAATAATAATAGCCAATCAAATTTTAGTAAATGTTTTACGCCTTGTTAAAAACACAAAACTGTATGCTACTTCCATGCTTTTACCACCAATCCTGTACCCGTTTTGTGGTTACCATTTGCATCCAAATAATTTAAAACCAAGCAAACAGGAAAAGTAACAAGGTAATAAAAAGGCAAAAGGATAAAAAACAGTTTGGTTTTGCCAAGGGCAAGTATTGGATATTTCATCGAAAGCCGCCAACTCACCTGACCTGGTTTCCCATATTGATAACGGGCTTCGGTGCGGCTAAAACCTGCAAGTTTCAGTTTTTCCTGTATTTCGTTTATGTTGTACCCATCCCGCACATGTTCTTCGATAAACGATGAACCTTCTTCATCATGATCGTGTACATCGCTCCCACCCTGGTCCGAAGGTGTGGAAATCAGAACCATTCCACCTGGCTGAAGGGAAGCGTGAAAATTCCGGAAAACCTGCACATCTTCCAAAATATGCTCCATTACATCAACAGAAAGGATTAGATTATAGGTATTTGCATCAGTAAAAGCGGTGAGGTCGGCAAAAGCGAAACTCACATTTTTCCTTCCTATCTGTTTAAAAAAAGCATTACAGTCGGCTATTTGTTCATCTTTTACATCAACGCCTTTAATTTTCCAATTGGGGTTAAGGGAAGAAAGGTAAAAATCGTATTGCCCGAAACCGGAACCTGCATCAAGTATCGAAGCATCTTTGGGTGCTGTACTGGCCCATTTTTTCACTTCGCGCCTAACATGCCACGAACGAAGCAAAAGCAAGTCAAGCAAACGGTAAAATACTTTTCTTAAAAAAGGGGTACTGTTGAAAACGTTTCCAAGTGAGCGTTTTATTGGATCGTATTGCATAGTGGTTGAATGTTTATAAGTAATTGACCGAAAACAATTTGCTTATCCGTTTTTAAGCAGTTTATCAATGTTTTCGATATAATCGAGCGAATCATCAATAATGAAATCAAGCTCTGGGATTGAACGCACCTGATTGTGAATCCTGTTGCCCAATTTAAGCCTGATTTCCTTTTTATGGCTTTGGATATGGTTAAGAAGCTCGTCTTTATCGGTTTTCCCAAAAAGACTGAGATAGACTTTTGCAAGGAAAAGGTCGGGCGAAATGTGGACTTTGGTAACTGTAATCATATTTCCAGGGAAGTTGTCCCTACCCATGGCCTGGAATATTTCTCCTAAATCCTTTTGGATCAGGCGTGCTATTTTATGCTGGCGTGTTGTTTCCATGTGGCAAAGGTACTGATTTTATAATTATTAGCTTGTTTTGGCTCCTTTGTTGTTAATTCTTATGCAAAAAGAAGTGTATCTAACCTTACTTTTTGGTTGATGCCTAATTCTTATTTTGAGGTACTATCTGACTGTCATAAAAACCAAAACTCTGGTCAAAATGGTTTAGATTTTTTACTTTTTGCTTGATCAAAAAGTAAACAAAAAATCAAGGCTCTATAAAAATACAATGTGCTTCTAATCCGAAGGTATCTTCCCGCAATACAAGGCATGGGAGATGGCACAATCCCATACTTTTGTCGTTGCTGTGTATTGCTACGCACATGC
>CAJAXK010000020.1 GCA_903946925.1 uncultured Bacteroidales bacterium
GATGTCACCAAGACTAAACTTACGGTCAAAATGTCTAATTTCTTGCTTTTTGCTTGATCAAAAAGCAACAAAAAATCAAGGCTTTATAAAAATACGATGTGTTTCTAAGCCTGAGGTATCTCCTCGCAATCCAAGGCATGGAAAATGGCACAAATCCAAATAGTTGTAGTTGCTGTGTATTGCTTCGCACGTGCCATCCGCACATACCTCCGGCTAAGAACCACAATCGTATTTTTATAATGCCGGTCCTTCGTAAGATAGTTCTTGCATTGGGCAAAACCGGTTCGGAAGGCCCTGGTGAATATTGGTAAATTCGAGGGTGTCAGGACTGGCCTTATAGAAATTTTACGCAGATGTAGCCGAAGGTAAAACGCGCGGGCATGTGTGTAGCAAAACACAGCTTCACCTGCTCCCAGGATGTTGTAACCAAACTGTCAAGCCTTGTTTTGCGGGTGTTTACCGAGGTGTACAGATGTGTAAAATTTATATAAAGCCTTGACTTTTTGGTCCTTTTGTGTCAAGACAAAAGGACAAACAAATAAATCTCAAAAAACATAATTATAAAATAGCACCTAAAATAAGAATTAGCCAGCATTTGATAATAATCATCGTTTTCAAACAGGCTTCCACTTATTGCTTTTTCAGCTTCTTTTAAATCTAAAGTACATGCCACAAAGCCTGATCTTCGATATAAAACGTTATGCCATAAACGATGGCCCCGGAATACGTGTGGTGGTATTTTTCAAAGGCTGCAACCTGCATTGCGCATGGTGTCATAATCCCGAAAGCATTTCGGCCAAAGCTGAAAAGATGTATGCTCAGGCAAAGTGCATCAAATGTGGGAGTTGCGTTGATGCTTGTCCCGAAAATGCCATTACCCTTACTTCCGATGGTATTGTAACCGACCCCGACTTGTGTAAAATGTGTGGCAAATGTGCCGAAGTTTGCCCCACAAAAGCCATAGAAATGTCGGGGAGAGCTATGTCGGTTACCGAGATTATGGACATAATTGAAAAAGAGCGGATATTCTTCGACCAATCGGGTGGTGGCGTAACTTTTTCGGGTGGGGAGCCGCTAATCCATTCCAAAATGCTGATCGAACTGCTTGACGAATGTGGCAAAAGAGGGATTCACAGGGCGGTGGATACGGCAGGGAACGTTAGCACAGAAACCCTGCTCGAAGTTGCCAAACGCACCGATTTATTCCTTTACGATATAAAGATGATGGATTCTGCACAACACAAAAAGTGGATACATGCTGGCAATAAAACCATCCTCCAAAATCTCATTGCCCTTGCCGAAACAGGCGCAGAAATCGTTATCAGGATTCCTTTGCTTGGTGGTATTAACGACTCGGACGCAAACCTGCAGCAAACTGCCGGTTTTGTTTCCAGGTTGGCCGGAACAAAGAAGGAAGTCCACCTGCTTCCATATCATAGCATAGCCCAAAATAAATACAAGAAATTAGGCAAACTTGTCAGTTTTGAAAGCTTTACGGAGCCTGATAAAGAAACCCTCAAACATGCCATTGCCATATTTGCCGAACATGGGATTAGGGCGAGCGTTGGAGGGTGATTGGAATGAAAAATGATTGTTAATGCTATAAATTGGGGTTTGCTTTTTTTTACATATTTACATGGAAAGTCACTTTATAAAATTGGCTTTTGATTGTATCTTCTGTTAAAAACCGTAATTTCCTTTTGCAACCTTCCCAATAATAGATAAATTTGCAGCGCATAAACAAAGCGCAAACAAAGCGCTTTTACCATAAGAACCTGCAATGAGAATACTCTGTAACTTTATTATCTCGGTACTTCTTTTGTCAACATACAATTATGGCTACGGACAGAAGTTGAAAGGGAAGGTGAAATCGTACACCGATTCTTATTTTGCTGTCAGCGAGTCGTTTGGCGTGGCGAAAAAAGGTGCCAAATTGCAGGATTCCACATTTCATGATCAATTAGTTGCTTATAACCAAAACGGAGATATAACCCATGTTGTCGAATATTGCTCCGATGGAACGGTTTATTGCAAGTACACGGCAAGGAATGGCTATAAGGATAATCAAATCGAAACGATTTATGTGCAGTTCGATAAGGAGATGGTTATTAAAAAGAAACCATTTATAATCGAGTCGGCTAAATACATTTGGGGCGAATGGTGCGAGATGGATTATAAAAACGATTCAACAGGCCTGCCAGCCGAGGAAATTATACACGATTTGATGGGAAGTGAATTGTATAAAATCCTGATTAAAAGGGATGAAAAAGGGAATCCGATTGAATATTTGTTTTCCAACGGCACTTTCGAAAAGTCCAGGTATGATAATCATGGAAATAAGGTTGAATGTGTGCAGGGCTCAGCAAGCCGGGTTTCTACCATTTATACCTACAAGTACGATGCCTACGGAAATATGGTTGAAGAGTATATTGACGATTTGCATAACTCATATTACCATTTCTATACGATTAGCAACACTTTTAAATATAAATACGATAAATATGGAAATTGGGTACAGAGAATTGATTATGAACAGCTTATTCCAAAAAGAATGGTTATAAGAAAAATAGAGTATTTGTTTTAAGATAACGGATTGCAGAATACAAATTTTAGGCCGGCAACTAAGCCAGTTTCAACAATTTACCTAAATCTTATACTTGTTGTAGATTTCTTTTCGCGACGGACAGGTGCAAAACGTCCTTGAATCTTCGCTGTACCTATACGCACAAGGTTCATCAGATCCACATATTATTCCATGGATTGTACAGTTTACGCAAAAAACTACTTTCCCCATTTCTTTTCCATTTTCGCTCAAGCAGCTAAAATGTTTCTGGCAGAGCTTTGTTGCTGATAGTGTTTCGGGGTTGATGGTAATTTTTTCGTCCATGTTGGTGTTTTTTTAATAGAAATTAATTTTCGTTTTTTCGGTGAAATGCTTCTTAAAGTTGGTTATAAGTACAGTAAAAGATTTTCTAAAACTGTTTTAGGATAAGGAAATTATTAAACATAAAACCTTGTTTTATTGGGGTATTTTGACGTAGCAATTATTGTTCCAAATCAATTATGCAACAATATTGTGATTTAAATAGTCTAATTCTTATTCTTATTTTGAGGTGCTATCTGACTATCCCCAAAACCAAAATTTTGGTCAAACTTTTTTAGCTTTTTTACTTTTTGCTTGATCAAAAAGTAACCAAAAATCAAGGCACTATAAAAATACAATGTGTTTCTAATCCGAAGGTATCTTCCCGCAATACAAGGCATGGGAAATGGCACAATCCCAAACTATTGTCGTTGCTGTGTATTGCTACGCACATGCC
>CAJAXK010000021.1 GCA_903946925.1 uncultured Bacteroidales bacterium
ATCTAAAGTAAATTGCGAAACAGTTTCGACTGAATAAATTTTATCAACATCCTTTGGGTCGCAGAAAATCTCGTTGTAATACTGGCCTTGGGCGAAATGGTCGCTCATTTTCGACCAGGTTGCACCGCGGTTTGTGCTCCGGTAAAAACCACCCGACTCATTCCCGGCTTCGATAATCGCAAAAATATAATCGGGGTTAACTGGCGAAATGGCCATTCCAATCCCACCCATATCGCCACCGGGCAAACCGCTTTTGAGTTTGTCCCAGGTTTCACCTGCATTGGTTGATTTATAAATTGCGGTTTCGGGTCCACCGCCAATTTTCGTAAAAACATGCCTGCGCCTTTGTTCGCTGCTGGCATACAAAACGTTGCTGTCGCGGGGATCCATAAGGATATTGTTCACGCCGGTATTTTCACTAATTTCCAGCACTTTCTTCCAGTTTTTTCCGCCATCAGTAGTTTTATAGAGTCCACGGTCGCCACCAGGACCCCAAACCGAACCTTCGGCAGCTACATAAACTATATCGCTGTTTTTAGGATCAATCACAATTTTACCAATATGCTGGGAGTTTTTCAGCCCCATATTTTTCCAGGATTTGCCGCCATCGTTGCTTTTATAAAGCCCATCGCCATAACCTAAGGCGCGCTGGTGGTTGTTTTCGCCGGTCCCTACCCACACAACATTCGTATTGTTTGGGTCAATTACAACCACACCAATGGAATAAGATTTCTGTCCATCGAAAACCGGATCGAAAGTAGTGCCGTTATTGGTGGTTTTCCAAACATGGCCCGATGCCACTGCAACATACCATTCGCTGTGGTTATTGGGGTTTACGGCAAAGTCGGCAATACGGCCGGAAGTAAAGGAAGGACCGATGGAACGCCATTTCAAACCACCAAAAGAAGATGATTTTAAGGTATCGGATTTTGCTTCCTGCTTTGCATCGTCCTTTTTGGTTTTTGTTTTCTGCGCATTGGCATCAATGGCTAAAACCAGTATAGCAATGGCTAAAATGCCCATTATCATACCAAAAAAATTAAATTTTGTGTGTTTTCGCATACTTTTCGCGTTTTTGGATTGTTAGGTTATTGGGAATTCAATGTTATTTTGATCTTTCGTACTTATCAACAAACAAAGATGGAATTTTATTCATTATCCGAAACTAAAAAATATTTGAAATATGTAAAAACGCCATTCCAATCTGCAAACCACTCATAAAATCTGTTAAAATGCTTAACCATGTGAGCTGTTGTATAAATTAGTCTCCTACCTTTGATTTCACTGCTAAAATATCAACCTTTGTTTTCAACTATCAATTGATCAGCAGTTTAAATCCGATATTTTTATAACCATGAAACAGATTAGTTCAATTTCGATAACAATGGTTGCAGCAATATTGTTGCTTCCCAATTTATTGAAGGCACAAAACAACACATTTAAACTTTCGGACTATAAAAACCCGGATTACCTTTATCAGGCAATGGATTTGCAGTTTGGCTTAAACAGCGGAATGTTCTTAAACAAAAACTCGAATGCCTCCAATTCCAGTGCAGCTTCGCTTAATTCGCAAATATCGGCAAGCTATTCGAGGTTTGCCAATTCCCCAAAATCTCAGGCAGAAGGCCATATCTCAATTAATGGTGGTATTGGCTCTACAACAAGTAAGTATAAACCAGAAAACAGCATCAGCTATGAGAAATCCCAAAACAAATCCTTCAGCCACCTCGAAGGGATTAATATAGATGGTGTTAAGAGGTTTTATAACGAAAAACAAAATTATTTTGAAGCCAATATTGCCCTCACAACTTCAAACCAAAACAATTCGCAAGAAAACAAAACATACTCAACCGGCACTTGGACAAACCAGAACGAAAGTTCGGGCAAGTATTTTTCGAGTGCATTGGCAGGTTCGTTGTTGCTGGGCAAAGGACGAATCGAACAAGTTCAGGATGCACGCTTAGCCTTGTACTTGCTCGACGACCTGCACACATTAAACAGGGCAAAACGGACAGCCACTGATGAGGATATAATTTCTTTGGCGCAACTCATAACATCCTTGAAATACAAACGATTTTTTGATTCGCGTTTACAGAAAATAGCCGAAATTGAAGCCATTGATTCGTTGATGCAGAACAAAAACATTGCCCTCAGCCCCGATGCTGCATATTTTACATCGCTTAACGATAACTGGGATTTTGCAAACAACCCTGTGAGATACAGCGGAAACCGATTATTTACAGGGTTTGAAGGCAGTTGGGGTTATGACTATACCTACAACTTTGCAAAATATCAACCGGATGATATTAGCGGTGAAAAAACTTTAAAAGGGAATTCGGCAGGTGTTTATTTGGTTATGGGCCTGGCCCACGAAAATCCAAAAACCATCCGATGGCAAAACTCTGCCAGGTTTAAGGCCGGGATTGGGATACGACAGAGCAGTGAAACAGAAAAGGAAATAAACGATATTACACAAGATACCGAATCGTCAGCTTATGCCGATGCGGTGCCATCTGTTAAGGTTTCGGCAGATTATGGATTTGGTTATTATCCAAATTCGCGTACCTGGTTAACATTTAACTGGTGGTTGCTCAGCGGATGGGACAAAGAAATGAGCGGCAAAAACAAGGCCGAAAAAACCGATTTACAAAACAGCTTTTATACCTACACTGGGCCACAATTCCGCGCCTATTTTTACCTTTCGGAAAAACTCAGGCTAAACCTGACTTTTAATGGCGAGGTGAGGATAAATTATGCCAAATACACCTACAATGTACCTGCAGGCGAGGATGCAAGTAAAACCACAACCTGGTGGAACCAACAAATAAACGCAACTTTGACGTATAGTTTGTTTTAGTGAATCTTTCTAAATAACTTTCCTGAAAAGAAATTGAATTTCCGCATTTAAAAGCAACAACATTTCTGATAAATTCAGCTAATGAAAATGTCTTTAATTACGCATATCGTCCCTACGGGACTTTTTGCTAACTTGTATTTTGCTTTCTACCAATATGTTGTCCCTACGGGACAATCCCAGAGGGACTGGATATTGGTAGAACAATAAGTTACACCATTGACCAGAGTCCCGAAGGGACGGCATATTTGTTGAAACCACTAGTTGGGAGTTGAGTTTAAAAAATCAAGAATTTCTATTGAGGGATTTCTAAAAGTTTAGGGGAAGTCATTTCGAATGTTTCATTCAATGAATACTCTTAAAAATATTGAATTTATATAAATTTAGCTGAAAATCAATTGCAGCAATAGAAAAATCGTCCTTTTCTGTGGCTTAAAATCATTATTCGAGAGCAGTTTTTTTTAAATTTGTGGAATAAATACAATTTTTATGAAAAGTGTTCTCCGAATAATTCTTGCTTTTGCCTTTTTTGCTGTATCTATGCTTTCTTTTAGCCAGGTACATACCAGTTACTTATGGCATTTGGAACAACCTATATACTGGCCCGAAACAAGTGTGTGGAATCCTTTTGAGCACCAAAATGTTTGGGAATCGCAATATCTGAAGTCAAATAATGGCAACTGGTATTCTGACGGGCAGCAACATCCACTGAACAATTTGCCTGACATTTTCGGCAATGACGACCGTAAGGCGGTTTACCAATATCGCACCAAGGATGCGGTACAATCCCTCTTAAACCTTTCCGAAGCCGGTGCCCAGGTAAACTATTCGGGATGTCTGATGGAGAATGTGAACAGCCTGGCCAATGCTGGCCAATGGGGCTATTCCACAGGTTGGCAAAACAATTTTGTTACCGCCCGCAACTGGACGACCTCTGGCGGCAAACCCCGGATGGATGTGGTAGGTTTTACAAAGGATCATGCGCTTTCGCCCTTATTGAGCGATAAAATGCTCCGCAGGCAAATACAGGCACACCGCTTTTTGTACGCTGAACAATTTGGTTCATCGCCCAATTATTCGAAGGGATATTGGCCGGCTGAATGTTCCTTTAGCATCAGGAATATAAAAGCCCTGAAAGAGGAAGGTTTTGATTGGGTGGTGATTGCCAACAGCCACCTGGCCCGCACGCTGCAGGATTATCCTTTGCAATACGGGACTTCGGTTTGCAATATCGATCCGCCAAATCGGGCAGATGTAGTTCCTATAAATGGCACCCATTGGTGGAGCGGGCAAATAGATGGCAGGGGCGGAACTTTTGCCGCGCCATATTGCTACCAGGCACACAAAGCAAAGTATGTGGATCCCGAAACCGGCACAGAATTTAAAATTACCATTGTACCTATGGACGATGTGTTGAGCTATCAAAACGGATATTCCACTATGGGGACAGGTACCATAGATGCAAATATTGCCCCTTACGAAAACCCTGCGCAGCCTTCGATGGTGCTGCTGGCCCATGATGGCGACAATGCCTGGGGTGGTGGGTACGATTATTATACCAATTCGGTGCCCAATTTTGCCAACGAAGCTGCATCGAAGGGTTATGTGCCATCTACCATTGAACAGTTCCTTAGCAGCCACCCTATACCCGAGAGCGATGTGGTTCATGTAGAAGATGGATCGTGGGTGAATGCCGCAAACGATTGGGGGCATCCGCAATTTATTAACTGGTTGTGGCCTATGTACACATCGAATTATGAGTTTAACCCCGATGGCTGGACTGAAGATGTGCGCAACTGGGCCGTGCTGATAGCTGCCGAAAACCGTGTTCAGATGGCCGAAGATTTGCAGGGCACGCTCAACATTGCCAACATAGTGCATCCTTCGGCGGCAGCAAATGCAGCCGAAAGGGCATGGCATTTCCTGCTACCGGCCTACAATAGCGGATATATGTATTACGGCACTTCGCTGGATATGGAAGTAAAACAATCGCTGGCATGTAACCGCGCAGGTACTTTTGCCGACCAGGTTATCAATGCTCATACAGGTACCGATAACACCCCGCCAACTATTTTTGTCCCGCAAAGATATCCGTATAACCCGGGCGGGACTGGTTTCGGCCCCACGTATGGGTACCAGCAGCACCAGAATTCGTCCGATTTCTATGTGTGGACTTTTGCGTATGATGTTTCGGGAATACAATCGGTTACGCTTAAATACAGGCTCGATAACGATGGGCTGAACCCTATTGCCAACAACGACAACGAAACCTACTCGGGCGGCAGCAGCGTTCAGGCATGGCAAAACCTGACGATGGCATACCGCAATTTCCCCACAGGCAATGTTACCAATAATCCTGAAGTTAATTTCTTTATCCTCCCCGACCATATTGCCGGGCAATATTCGGCTAAAATAACCGGGGTGGCTGAATCATTGGTTGATTATTATGTGGAAACGGTGGACACCAAAGGCAATGTTTCAAAATCGGCCATACAACATGTGTATGTTGGCCCATCCAACCCAGGAGGAGGCGGGCAGAGCGGGGTGTATTGGACTCCCGAAAACCCTACCGCCGACGATGTGATTACCATAACCGAAACAGATGTTACGGTTGGGGCCAAACTGCATTGGGGCGTAAAAGTGGGTGGCACAACCTGGCAGAAACCCAATCAGGCCTATTGGCCGGCAGGTTCGGCCCTTTTTAACGGGGTTGGGCCAGCTGTTGAATCGGCTATGGTTGGACCAGATAGCCAGGGCAATAACAGCATAAGCATTGGCCCATTCAATAATGCGGCACAAAAAGTGGATGCGGTTGATTTTGTGATCCATTACAACAACAACACCTGGAACAACAACGGCGGTGCCGATTTCCATATCCCAATAAGCCCTGCCAATACCTCCACAGGCGATAAGGAACTTAGCCGGAAATTCAGCCTGTGGCCGGTTCCGGCTGATGAAACGGTGTTTGTGGGTGTCCCGGTTGAATTTGTGGGGCAACACAGTCTGGTACTGTTTTCATCCACAGGTCAGCAAATGCTGGAACAGCCGATTATAAGCGAAAATTTCAGGCTTACCATCAGTTCCTTGCCGGCTGGGTTTTATATTGCTACTGTTTTGGACAAAACTGGTAAACAGGTTGCCATGAGGAAGATTGCAATAAAATAGCAGATAAGATATATGCGCATTGCACAATAGGCATCTACAACCGTAGATGGGGTATGTGCCATCCTCACAAAGGGCATCTACAACTGTGGACGGGGTATGTGCAGCTTACACAATAGGCATCTACAACTGTAGATGGGGTATTTCCATCCGCACAATAGGCATCCAGAACTGTAGATGAGGTATGTTCCATTCGCACAATAGGTATCTACAACTGTAGATGGGGTATGTGAGGCGAAAATATAGACAGACGCCTTCGGCCGGATTGGTTAGGGTCGTATTTTTTAATGTAGGAGGTTTATTTTACTGCGCAAGGGTGTTTGCTTGGGTGCGGGGGCACGCGTTACAAACGGGCGAGGGGAAGTGTTGTCCAATTATTATAACCAAAGTGATATGGACTTGAGTACGCATTACATGCATAAGCAAGCGGGGTTATAAATTTAAGTTTTTGATTTCCATTTCAAGTTGATCTTTATATAATAAATCGTCATTAATCATTTTTTTTAGGTCTGGTGATTTTCGATAAATCAAGACTTCAATTTTTGTTTCCAAAGATCCCCACCAATTGTTATAGGAAGTAAAACTGCCAAACATGACAAATGTTAATGCAGATACTAAAATAAAAAAAATGCTATTGTAATTAAGAAAATCGCTAATGACTTGATTGTTAATAACTAGAAATCCGCAAATCTTAAAGTAAGGGAAAATATTAGCAGAAAAATAGCATGTTATTACAATTAGCCTAATAGAGAAAAGATTCTTCTCATTTTAATTTTCAGAGCGTTATCCAGTTCTATATTCTCTTCTATTTTATTTTTTAGAGATGCCAGTTCTTTTGTCTTTTTCTCCTTTGCGAACGCATTACTCAAATATGACCAGAATATTAAAGCTATAATTATAATAAGAAGAAACCAATCAGGGACTTTTTCACTATTATTATCATTATCCATAATTGATTATATTACTTTCCTAATATTGAGCCTTAAAATAACACCCTGACTATATACATGGTTTAGGTGCAAAAATTTAACTATTTATATCTCTTAATTGTTTTTTTTATTCTTCCTTTACTTTGATGAAGGTCTCATCATTTATAAGCCCTTTAATATAAACACTATTTATGTTGATTTTGGATTGTGGTACTTCGTATGTTTTTCCACCCGAAACCTGAATTGTTACAGTTGAATTAGCCAAATTTTGACCTGTAATCCAATAGTAGTATCCTTTAGGGATTTTACCTCCATCAATTAAGTCGATTGTTTCTTTCATGTTTCCAACACAAGAACTTGAAGTAATTGTAGCTTTTGTAAGACTGTTTAAATCTTCAAAAACAATTATTCTACCATTGGGATCAAAGCAAAGCACTTTACCTTTTGAGTATTCGAATGCTAAAACTACTTCTCCAACTCCCATTGTTAAATTCGCACGTGCTTTTATCTTAAAACAGTCTAGGCTGTTGTCATATGAAAAGTCTAAGCTACTTGGTACAGCAATTGAATATTTAGCACCGGAGTTAATTATATAGTATCCTACTGTGAAATCTTCTTGTGCCATTAGTTTTCCACAGAAAAGAATTAATAATGTGCTTAATGTCAGAATTGTTTTCATTTTTTGCTGATATTTAATTTAACTAACTCAAAGGGCTTGTGAATATTAGACTCGGTATTTTGAATGTGGTTTCTCAGCTTCAATTATTTATCTTTTTTGTTCAAAATAGAAAAATGAAATATTTGTGACGCTAAAGCAATATTTCATCAGCATTTAATTATTCATAACAACATTTGTGCAAGAATTTTATTTTCTATATGAATAATTGCTTTTGTAAAGTTAAGCCTAAATTCATTTGAAAATGCAAGCTTTTTTAATAATAATTCATCGTTTACTAACGCGGTCCGAGACTAAAGTTAAACGATTTGTTATCCCTCATTGCACCATATCTCTTTTACAGATAATTGCCGGTTAATATTGCTTTATTATTCATAATATGCGGAGATGTCAAAACTGTTTGCGGCAATTACAATTTTATATCGTTTGGTTTTTAGCAAATGTTGTTCTCCAAATCAAAACTAACCACTTGTTTTATTGAAGTCCTTTCCTTCAAACGCCTCTTTTATCTGCCCAAGTCCTTGAAGTAACGTGGCTTTTGGGCAACCAATGTTCATGCGCATAAAGCCTTCGCCGCCGGGGCCAAACATGATGCCGGGGTTTAGCCCGATTTTGGCTTTGAGCAAAAAGAAATTGTTGAGGTCGTTATCGTTCATCCCCATTTCGCGGCAGTCGAGCCAAACCAGAAAGGTGGATTCGGGACGGATAACTTTGATTTTGGGCAGGTTTGTGGCAACGTATTCTTCAAGGGTTTCGATATTCTGCATTAAATACTCCATTAGTTCGTCAACATACTGATCGCCATGCTGGTAGGCTTCTTCGGATGCTATGTTGCCGAAAATATTGCCACCGCCAATATGCAGGTGGTCAAGTGTGGCGGTGAATTTACGGCGAAGGCTGTCGTTTTCGATAATTACCGATGAGGTTGAAAGTCCCGAAAGGTTGAACGTTTTGCTCGGTGCTACGGTTGTTATGGTTTGCATGCTGATTTCGTGCGAAAGGCTTGCCACGGGTGTATGCTTGAAAGGCTTGTAAATGAGGTCGCAATGTATTTCGTCGGAAATGATTAATACATTGTATTTGAGGCATATTTCGGCCATTTGCGTGAGTTCATCTCGTGTCCAAACGCTGCCGCCCGGGTTGTGTGGATTGGAAAGGATGAGCATTTTTGCCCCTTCACTGGCAAGTTTTTCGAGGTTATCGAAATCCATGCAGAGCCTTCCACCTTTTAGTATCAATTGGTTGTAAACCAATTCCCTTTTGTGGTCGTTAACAGCGGTGAAAAACGGGAAATATACTGGAGGTTGGGTAATAATTTTGTCGCCGGGTTGGGTAAATGCAAGTACGGCCATGTTTACAGCCGGAACTACACCGGGGCAGAATGTAATCCAATCGCGCATTACTTCCCATTGGTGGCGGCGCTTGAGCCAACCCATCAGGGAGGTGAAATAACTTTCTTCGCGCATCGGATACCCGAATACACCGTGTTCGGCCCGCGTAATTATGGCATCGGTAATGTAATTTGGCGTCAGGAAATCCATATCGGCAACCCACATCGGCAGTGCATCGTCGGCTCCGAGGAATTTTTCCATGCCATCGTATTTGATGCATGAGCTGCCTTTGCGGTCAATTATTTGGTCGAAATTAAAATTCATTGTGTTTTAAAGTTGAAGGTCAAAAGTCAAAGGTTAAAAGTCAAAAGTCAAAAGTCAAAGGTCAAAAGTCAAAGGTCAAAGGTTGAGTCCGCTCCGAAAACCTAAAAATGAAGAAACGCCACTAAGGCACTACGATTCAAAGATTCACAAAGCATTGTTATTCAGTATTATAAACTTAGTGGGACTTACAGCCTTTGTGCCTTAGTGGCAAAAAAGACTTTTCGGAGTTGCCTAAAGGTTAAAAACCGAAAGTTGAAGGTCGAAAGTGAAGTTTAAGTACGGCTACGATTGCAAAGCATGATGGCTCTTTTTTTTAGAATAATCAAAAAAGTCCTTTAAAAGGGTCAGTAAACCACGAGTTTGGTTTACAAGGCACTTTGCCCTTTGCCCTTTAAACTTTGCCCTTTGACTTTCCCCCTTTTCCCTTCAAACTTTGCCCTCATAAACAAGGCTTATTGCGTTTTCGACATGCGTTCGGGTATGGCGATGATATAATTGGCCAAGCCTTCCGATTCTTTTGCAAGTTCGTCAACATCGGCTTGCTCAACCGAGGAAATGGTTACGATTTTAAGTTTTGGGTTTGCTTGCTGCAAGTACCATAAAATACTTTGGAACCTGTCGCTGTGGTAACTTCCGTTAAAATGGAGGAACGTTTTGCCCGGAACTACATTCTGTAAAATAAAATGCGCCATGGTGGCATCTTTCATAGCTTGGGCTTTGGCAATGTTCATGGTGGCATGTGTTGGGGCATCGCCCATCATTTTAACCATATCGGCATAACAGGCCAAGGTTGAATCGTAAGCAACAGGAAGGGGCGCTATAAACTGATAAGCATTTTTGTCGAGTGTGTTAAGTGCCTCGAAACCGCTTTTGTTTACCATACTTGCATAGCGGCGTGGAATGTTGGTGGCAACAAAACTCAGGCTGCTGTCGCGAGCAAAATTGAGCAGGCGTTTGTAATCGGTTTTATAATTTGGCCAAAGCCGCGCTTCTGCTTCAAAGTTCTTTTCTTTAATCAAGCCTTTGAGGTACTCGTTAACTATCAACTGGTTGTCCGATTCAAACATTTCGGCGCCTAATATCAGGTTTTTGCCTGTTTCGGTATATAAATCGGCAGTTAATTCATATTCGAGCCAATGGCAGATGGGGTTATCGTGCAATTCGCCAAAAAAAACAATATCGGCACCGGAAGCATCCTTTAAAAGTTCTTTGTAAGAAGCATTTTTCCCATTCTGATCGAAAAGTTTGTATGCGGGTTTGTCGTTTTTCATCGAAAGCAGCGTTATGAAAGCAAGGCTTAATAAAAATAATTTTCTCATGTTTTGGGTTTGATTAGTTAAAAAAAAGTTTAAAAGTGGTTCAAGGTTCAAGGTTCAAAAGTTGTTCAAGGTTCAAAGGTTCAATTGGCTTCGCCGTTCAAAGGTTCAATTGGCTTCACCGTTCAAAGGTTCAATTGGCTTCGCAGTTCAAAGGTTCAATTGGCTTCGCCGTTCAAAGGTTCAATTGGCTTCGCCGTTCAAAGGTTCAATTGGCTTCGCCGTTCAAAGGTTCAATGTGGTTCAAGGTTCAAATCGCGAAATTTAAGGATTCATTGTTTAGTAAAACGAACCAAAGGGTTAATTTTCAAATTCCCAAATTACAAAAGATTGGTCAAACTAACCGAAAGGCTCATTTTCAAATTCCCGAATTTTCAAATTTTCAAATTACAAAGGGTAAAAACCGCTTCAAGGGTTAATTTTCTCATTACCGCATTATCGCATTAACACATTACCGCATTAAAAAAAATCACTTCTTCAACTCCCCTCCATGGAACATCAATGGCAATAAGTTTGCAATTCCATCAATTATCCAGATTTTATCGGAGTTTCCTTGTAACAATATGCGGATAGGTTCGCCCGAAAGCATTTCGTATTCTGCAATTACCTGTCGGCATGCCCCACATGGCGTAACAGGGTTCGAAAGGTTGAATACATCGGTTTTGGCCACTACGGCAATACTCCTGATCGGGACACCCGGATACGTTGCCGAGGCCGAAAAAACTGCCACCCTCTCGGCACAAATCCCCGAAGGGTATGCGGCATTTTCCTGATTATTTCCCTTAAAAATCAATTCGTTTGCCAACCGGACCGATGCGCCAACATGAAATTTCGAATACGGGGCATACGCCGATTCACAGGCCGTCCATGCTTCCTGAAGCAAAGTTTTGTCTTCGGTTGAAAGTTGGTCTGTTCCGCTATATTCGTTATAGGCAATCGAAAATGTATGTGTAATCATAAGGCTGCAAAATAGGGGATAAATGTACTCGAAATTTATCAGGTCTTGGCCTGCTGCGGGTAAAAATACACAGGATTTGCGTTTTACCTGCTTTAGGCAAGTGTATTTTCCGAAATTTTTTCCTGTTTATCTGTTTCTTTAAAGAATAAGGATTCCGATGGTTCGGTATTTTCCCTTCCCAATAACATGAGTGCTGTGAACAAAGCATAAAAAGTTACCCCTTCCTGGCATTCGATGGTATCTTCGGTAAGCATTGATACAATGAAAATTATCCAATAAATCACATAAAAATAGTTGTTGAAATTCCGGGTCTTTATTCCGGGATAGAACATCATGAAAAAAAACCAGCCGAAACCAATGAAACCTAATCCAACAGTTATTGATAAATATTGGTTGTGCGACCGTAGCCGGTTTTGCTTTGCAAGTTTGGTATTCATTTTAATATACTGATCAACAAATGATTGTGGAACATCACCTGTACCTACGCCAATCAGGGGGTGTTGTGAAATAATAAGTGCCGAGGTCCGCCAGTACTCGAACCGCTGTATCATCGAACCTGAGTTTGGGTCTTTCAGGTAAATGTACCGTTGTAACCCAATTATAAAATCTTCGATTTGTGTCTTTATTTTTGGCATTTCGGTATAATCGAACCTGTTATGGCCGTTTTCAATTTTACGGATATCGTCATCTGAAAGTTTACTTATTCCATTTGCATCTTTCCGCAAATCCTTCGAAGCCATATAGCTTATAAGTACGAAACGGCGCACTTGCATTTTTGGGTCAAGGCTGTCGAGGGAAAGTTTACTGCGCTTGGCCCATGCCTGCCGCAACTCTTTGTCGCAGATGTATAAGCCAGTCCACTTGCCGTTTTTCGACCTAAAATTTACAGTGTCGTGGTAGTACGAATTTCCTTCGGGTGTAAATTTGTCAAGTTTTGAAAACTCTACCGTTGGTGTGTGCAAATAATTATAGGTAACTGACAGTACATACGTTGCAGGTAGGGCGATTAATACCGCAATGGCGGCAAAAATGCTGATTTTGTATAAGTTACTCTTTATTTTTAAAGTAAATACAATAATCAGGAAAAGACCGACTATTGCGAACAGCAACATCCCGGTTGAATAGTTCATGTAAAAAATGAACGAAACCAGCCAGATTGCGGTAAGCGAAAGCAGGATTTTAATTCGGTTGGTGAGCAAACCTTTAGAGTAAACGAAGAAAAGGATACAAAATACAGCAAATACAGCATTCAGGCTATAGCGTATATGCGAAGTGTGTGCATTCAGCGACCTGCTATCGGCCACAGGCATGTTAAGGAAAAGGATCAATCTGTAAATGCTGCCTCCAAGCACTGCGGCAATCAAAGCTCCAAGTATCCAATAAAAAGTGCGGGTGCTTATACGCGAACCGGTTGCAATAAATAGTGGAAGTATAAAAATGGGGAGTTTGGTGCGTAGGTCTTTGAGTGCATAATGAAAATCGGTAGTATAAACCAGCCCGATTACGTGCAACAACAAAATAGAAGCAATTGCTATTGCTGGCTTATTCTTAAAGAATACTATAAACTTATCAATCAGTGCTTTAAAAACCTTTACTGTTACTTCGCCAAGGAATCTGAAAAGATTTGTAGGTTTAAATAAACTTTTGGCAGGATATTTTTCAAGGAATTGGGTATCAACGCCATGCCACAACCAAAAATACAAGGTCGAAAACTGGAAGATGCTCATTGTAAATTTCGACAAGGGCACTGAGGCAACCAATAAAGCCAACGAAATAAAGTACATATTCGAATATCGTGGCGGCCATTTCCCTGTAAAAATCTGCATGAGTACGTAGTTTAGTTTTGACTTTTTGGAGCTTTTGCCTTGCTGTCGGCTTTTATATAGGTTCCGTCGAGTATTGAAGCATATTGGTTCTGGTTCTCCAACACGTCGATGGCAGTTTTTAGCTCGGTGTCATCGCTCAGGGCAGTTTCGATACGGCCTTTTTGATAATAATACCTGCTCACGATTTCCTGTTGCAACATCTCCTTAATTTCCGGTTTGTTTTCCATCAGATCTTGCTTTCTGTGTTCTGCGATTCCCGAAAGCATAAGCTCGTATTGTGGTTTAATTGCATCCCAACAATTTTCGTAAATAGCGGCTTTCCGAACAGTTTCGAGTTCTTTCTCGGCAACTGTTTTAAACTCGAAACCTTTATTTTCGGTAAACGCGATAAAATCGTTGTAATCGGCATCGCTTAGCTTAAAAGTACCAGCAGCTTCAATAGAGGGGTGTAAAGCGGCATATTTGGTTGCATAGTCGAAAATAATGTATTTAGTGATGAGGTTGTAAACCACTGTACTTAGTTTAGTAGTATCGGTAACCACATCGGGCATTATGCCCTTGCCATCATAAACGGTGCGGCCATGCATGGTTTTGTAGGCCGTAATAAGCGAATCAGGAATTTGATCGAAATTTCCAGACGAATTTTTATGCGCATAATCCATTTCCTGAATGCACCTTCCGCTCGGGATGTAGTATTTGGCGACAGTTATTTTTACTTGTGTGTTGTAACTCAATGGAAAAACATTCTGTACCAGGCCTTTGCCAAATGTCCTGCGTCCAACAATGGCAGCACGATCCAGGTCTTGCAACGCACCGGCAACAATTTCGGAAGCAGATGCGCTCATGCCATTAACAAGAATCACCAGAGGGAGTTCGGTATCAACGGGTTCGGCAGAGGTTAAATAACTATGGTTTTTGTCTTTCTGCTTACCCTTGGTCGAAACCACCAGTTCGTTTTTTTTAACAAATAGGTTTACAATATTTACTGCTTCGGTCAGCAATCCGCCCCCATTATCGCGCAAATCGAGCACAAGGCCCGAAAGGGTGTTTTTTGCTTTCAGATCCAACAAGGCTTTTTTAACATCCGAAGAAGCTGTTTGGGTAAAACTGTTGAGTTTAATATACCCTGTCCCATTTCCAATCATTCCATAATATGGTACAGGTTCAATACTGATTTTTTCGCGCAAAATATCGAAAACCATTGGGTTTGTTACCCCATCCCTTTCTACTACTAATTTAAAATTGGTGCCTGGCTGGCCTTTAAGTATGGTGCTAACATCATCAACCGATTTGCCAGAAGCATTTTTATCATTGATTTTCAATATTTTGTCGCCTGCTTTTAAACCTGCTTTTTGAGCGGGCGAGTTTTCATACGGTTCCGAGATTACTATGTAGTCGCCTTGTTTGTGGATAAGCGACCCAATGCCTCCATATTCGCCGGTTGTCATAAACCTGTAATCTTCAATTTCCGATTCGGGTATAAAAACAGTATATGGATCAAGCTTGTTGAGCATGGCATCAATACCCGTTTTCATTAATTCGGATGGGTTAGCCCCATCTACATAATTAGTATTCAGTTCTTTGTATAAAGAGGTTAGTATCTCGAGGTTTTTTGAGATTTCAAAATCCGATGATGTTTGAGCTTTTAAATTACTTACAGGGCAAAATGCCAAAAAAATTGACATGAGCACCAATACATTCAGCGAGAGGAAATTGCGTTGTTTCATTTAAGCTATAATTTGATGTGTATGAATTTAAGGCCTTTTATTTATTGTGTTGCTCAACAATTATAATAACAAGTAAGTAGGCAGTTAGGTTTGCGAGATGGTTATAGAATTGATAATTGACAATTAACGATTAACCAATAACCAATAACCATTCCCCAAACTAAGGGACCGGGTCATAACCACTTCCGCCCCATGGATTGCATGAGGCTATCCTTTTAATAGTGAGCCATCCACCTTTAAAAGGCCCATGCTTTTTCAAGGCTTCGATACCATAAGTTGAACAACTGGGCGAATATCTGCACGATGGCGGCAAATAAGGAGAAATGGCATATTGATAAACACGTATGCCTCCAATCATTATTTTACTGAGGATTTTTTTCATGCACTTGGATTAAACGGTTCAATAAGCCTTTTATTGCAGTAGTGGTTTCGGACTGGGTAATGCACTGATGGCCGGTAAAGACTAGTGCTATATCGCAGTGTTTTCCGATGCCCGAATATAAATCCAACAAGTTGTGTTTGTTTAGCCGGTAAGCCTCGCGGATTAGGCGTTTCATACGGTTACGGTCAACGGCATGGCGTAATTTTTTTTTGGGGACGGCAATAAGAAGTTGGACAGGCGGTTTTTTTGATGCTTCTGTTTCCAGATAAATGAGACGGAAAAAGTTGGATGACAGTGATTTACGTTGTGCAAAAAGCAAATCAATCTGTGTTTGGCTACAGATTTTTTCTGGTTTACTGAAAGTGTTTCTTTTTGCTGTTGTAGGCATCAATTGCTCTTGTTTTGCAAAAATAGTGTTTTATGGTGGTTGCTGGCTGCGCGGGCTTCCCGAATATGTTAAATAGAAATAAAAAACCCCGCAAAAAGTTCAATTTGCGGGGTTGCTATAGTTTTGCCGGATTAAATGTTCTTCTTTTGGCATTTCGATAAGTAAGCATCTATTGCCATTGTCATTGATGGTGTTGCAGGGCTGGGAGCCATAATGTTTACCTTTAGTCCTGCTTCGGTAGCTGCCAGGGTGGTAGTGGTCCCAAATGTGCCTATTGCAATTTGACCTTGATGGAAATCAGGCCAATTATGAAAAAGCGACCGAATCCCCTGCGGGCTGAAAAAAATCAAAAGATCAAACTTCGTAATGTCAACTATTTCTTTCATTTCAACGGGTACTGTACGGTACAAAATAGCCTCGCTAAAATTGATTTTTGATGCTTCGAGTAGGTCGGGAAGTTCCTTGCTATGGTTATCTGAACAGGGCAGCAAAAAGCGTTCGGTTTTGTGTTTCCTTATCAAATCCATTAACTGAGAGGCATCATTTTCAGAGAAAAAGATTTTCCTCTTGCGGAACTGTACATATTTTTGCAGGTAAAAAGCCACCGATTCGGTCATGCAAAAATATTTCATGGTTTCGGGTATTTCAATCCTCACATCTTTGGCAATGCTAAAGAAGTGATCGACAGCATGTTTGCTGTTGAAAATAATAGCCGTGTGTTCGTTAATGTAAACTTTTTTGTCGCGGAATTCGCGAACAGTAACTCCTTCGATTTTAAAGAATTTAATAAATTCAATGTTAACCAAATGTTTCTTGATAATCTCGCCATAAGGCGATTTTTCCAAATCTGCCGGAACAGGCTGCGATACCAGTATGTTCTTGATTTTAGACACGTTACCAATAATTATTTTAACAGTTTAGAAAAAAAAGAGAAACAAACTCAAAATTTACTAATTGCTTTGTAAAGCAGTACCAAGGGTAAAATTTCGAGGGTGCAAAGGTATAAAAATAAATAAAACAAATTGTAGCCCTTATTTCCCATGCCTGTTAAAAAGTTCCTAATTAATCGGTATAGTGCTAATAATAAGACTAATACGCTTCCAATTATTAAATATGCCGTGCTGTTCCAATACAATGCAACAATGGCAATCGGGAATAGGGTTACGCCTATTATATTATTGAATATTAATGTATTAAGTTGATATTGCCTTGCATATTCCCTGGTTTCAAAAATTATGCCAGTTGTATAAATAATAGTAGATTTAAGGAGTTGGTACAGTAAAAGACACCCAAAAATTATTGCGGTGAATAAAATATTGCTCAATCCTGTTGGTAAAACGACAAACCTGTCGAAAAGCTGAAAGATAAAAACGGAACTTATGGTAAAATAGATAAAACCTAAGCCGAGGTTTATTCTTTCGCGGAAAAGGTTTCCTTCGCGCTCAAGCTGGTTAATGTGGTGGGACTGTAACATGGCTTTAAAAATCTGTAAAAACCGTTTTGGATAGCTCGATTGTATCCATGCTAAAATAATTAGCCCGGCAAAAAAAATAGCCGTTATCCAATCAGTTGATTGCCTGTTTATTGCCAATGGCCCTTGATGCTTAGGCGAAAGGTTGTTTGGTGTAAATATTGAAGTTGTTTCAACAAATTGCTTCTTTGGAGGTGGCGGTGTAATATGGTCGAAAATGCTGAAATCGTAATGTTTCCGCAAGGAATCAACGGTAGGAGGGTTGCTTTCGTTGGTAAGCGGGATGCAATAATCGAAAAAACCAACCGTATCGGTCAGCAATGGGTTAAACTGGTATCGGGTTACTGTATCGTTCATAACTTGCTGCTGCAAAATTAAGAAAAAATGCGTGGGCTGTGTTGTATTTGGGAAGAAGGTTTTGGGGGGAAGGATTTCGGATTTCGGATTCCGCAATTCGAAATTGGTTGATGGGTTGATAATCCGCAATCCGCAATTGGTTGATGGGTTGATTGGTTGAAGGGTTGATAATCCGCAATCCAAAATCCGCAATCCGAAATTGGTTGATGGGTTGAAGGGTTGATAATCCGCAATCCGCAATTGGTTGATAGGTTGAAGGGTTGATAATCCGCAATCCGAAATCTGCAATCCGCAATTGGTTGATGGGTTGATAATCCGCAATCCGCAATCCGCAATCCGAAATTGGTTGATGGGTTGATTGGTTGAAGGGTTGATAATCCGCCACCCACCATCCCACATCCGCCATCCCACATCCGCCATCCCACATCCACCATCCCACATCCACCATCCCACATCCACCATCCGCCATCCCACATCCCACCTACACAACGTCTCTTGTGAAAATATTAACAACAATAATCCCCTAACCGCTAAATAAATTTTACCTTTGCACACGATTTCAGGGCTTTTTGTTATAAGCTGTTGAATCATAGTTATATAACTGATTTAAAACTAATTTATCATACAAATATAATAAGCACAATGTCAGAATTTATTGGAAAACTGGAAGATTTCAGTCTCAGTAAAAGTCCGAAGCAGCGTGGTTCCATTCATAAGATTGGGATTATTGGCTGTGGGTCCATGGGACAGGAAATTGCAAAAACCATCAGCCAGCATGGCTTTGATGTAGTTTGCCTCGATTTGAACGAGGAGCGTGTAACGGGCGGAATAGAAGGCATAACCCGATTGCTCGATAACGAAATCCTCCGCTGGGGGATGACCAACAGCGAAAAACGCCTTATCCTGTCGCGTATCAAAGGTACGGTTGAGTATAGTGCGCTTGCCGACTGCGATATAGTGTTTGAGGCAATCAATTCGCGCAAGCCTGGCACCAGCCTCGATATCCGCAAGGAAATACTGCAACATGCCGAAAAATTTGTCCGCCGCGATGCTATCCTGGCATCAAACACGGCTACATTGATGATTTCGGACCTTGCCTCTGGCCTCCAATACCCCGACCGTGCAGTTGGCTTGCATTTTATTTCGCCAACCGACAAGGTAAAAGTACTTGAAGTGGTTAGGAGTGCCCGTACATCTGACGAAGCTTTTGAGATTGTTAGCCGTTTTGTGCGCATGCTCGAAAAAAATCCCATTACCTTGATGGAATCGCCGGGCAACATAACAACCCGTATGATTTGTGTTGTGATAAACCAATCGTGCGAAATGCTGATGGAAGGAATTGCTTCCGCACACGATATTGACGAACTGATGAAAACCAGCCTCGGCCACCAATTTGGCCCATTTGAACTGGCCGACCGTATTGGCCTTGATAAATTACAAAAATGGATGGATAACCTGTATGCCGAATTTGGCGAACATGGCTATAAAACTTCACCCATCTTGAAACGTCTGGTGCGCGCCAACTATCTTGGGAAAGCATTCGGACAAGGCTTTTATAAATACGATGCAAGCGGTAAAATTATCGATAGCACGATAACTTGCCCCGAGTACAGGTAGTAGTTCAATTCTGTTATAAAAAACGTAAAAATGAAAATTATAGTTCTGAACTGCGGAAGTTCATCCATTAAATACCAACTCTTCGAAATGCCTTCTGCCGAAGTAGTTGCAAAAGGATTGGTTGATAAAATCGGTCTGAAAGGTGCATCCATAAAACATACAATGGCTAATGGCGATGTGCTGAAACTCGAAGGCGAGATACTTGATCATCAGGCTGGTATTGAGTTCGTGCTTGGCGTGCTTACCCATAAGGAATATGGCTGTGTACAGGATTTGAACGAAATTGGCGCCGTTGGCCACAGGGTGGTTCATGCCGGCGAAAAATACAACAGCAGTGTTGCCATTACCGATGAAGTTATTGCTGCTTTAAAGGAATGTATTGATTTGGCGCCACTCCATAACCCACCTAACCTCGAAGGTATTTATGCAATTAACAAATTGCTGCCCCAAGTGCCACAAGTTGGGGTTTTTGATACTGCCTATCACCAAACTATGGATGAAAAGGCATACCTTTATGGGATCCCATATTCGCTTTACGAAAAATACAAAGTACGACGTTATGGGTTCCATGGTTCGAGCCACCGTTTTGTTTCGCAAAGGGCAGCCGATATTTTGGGCAAAAAAATCGAAGACTTAAAAATAATAAGTTGCCATCTTGGGAACGGTGCTTCCATGTGTGCCATCAAAAACAGTATTTCTGTTGATACTTCAATGGGTATGACACCCGTAGAAGGTCTTGTAATGGGCACGCGCTGTGGTGATATTGATGCAGGTGCGCTTTTGTATATTGCCGATAAAGAGGAAACCAGCATTCTTTACACCAGCACTTTGCTGAACAAACATAGCGGGATGCTTGGCTTATCAGGTGTTTCGAGTGATATGCGCGATATTGAAACCGCTGCTGCCGATGGCAACCACCGTGCACAGGTTGCGCTCGATATTTATCATTACCGTATCAAAAAGTACATTGGTGCTTATGCGGCGGCAATGGATGG
>CAJAXK010000022.1 GCA_903946925.1 uncultured Bacteroidales bacterium
GATTTGATTTATTAGGGTAAGTTGCTAGTTAATGGTTAATAGAAAATGGTTAATGGAAAATGGTTAATGTTTAATGGAAAATGGTAAATAGAAAATGGTTAATGGTTAATGGGACATGGTTATTGGAAAATGGTTAATGGAGAATAGTAAATGGGAAATGGTTAATAGAAAATGGTTAATAGAAAATGGTTGCTACGAAAATTGGTCTAATAATCAATAACTTAAGTAAATCCGCAATCCGCAATCCGCAATCCGCAATCCGCAATCCGCAATCCGCAATCCACAATCCACAATCCGCAATCCGCAATCCACAATAACCAATAACCAATAACCACAAACGAGCTAAAACGAAAAAATGAAAATAACTTTCCTGGGAACAGGCACATCAACAGGGGTTCCAGTGGTAGCATGCAATTGCGAAGTGTGTACCAGTGAGGATGCACGCGATAAACGCTACCGCAGTTCGATCATGCTTACCCGTGGCGGTTTAAATATTATTGTTGATTGCGGCCCCGATTTCAGGATACAAATGCTTAAACATAAGGTTGAAGATATTGATGCTGTGTTGTTTACACATGCCCATCGCGACCACATTGCAGGCCTCGACGATATACGGGCGTTTAATTATATATTGCACAAATCCATTGATATTTATGGCTCGCAGTTTACCTTGGATGCTATAAAGGAACAATTTCCCTATATTTTTATCCCCGGCCGTTATTTTGGTGCGCCCCAACTCAATTTACACCCAATTACCGAAACACCATTCAATATTGGCGGGTTTAATTTTATTCCAATCCAGGTAATGCATCAGGAAATGAAAGTTTTCGGGTATAGGATTGATGACTTTACCTATATCACCGATGCCAATTATATAGCTCAGGATGAATTGGATAAGGTTCGCGGATCTAAAGTTGTTGTAATAAACGCCTTGCGGAATTCGCGGCATGTGTCGCATTTTTCGTTGGGCGAAGCCCTCGAAATTTTAAATGAAATCAAGCCTGAAAAAGCGTATCTCACCCATATCAGCCATTTTTTAGGGAAATTTGATGTTGTTGAGCAAAAATTGCCAGATTGGGTTCATCTGGCTTACGATGGCTTGCAGATTGAAATTTGATTTTAAGTTTATTTATTGGAGACTATAATGATTTCGTAATGCTACAAGTAAATTTAAAACTATTGATACACCATTTTACTACTTGAAACGAGTTCGCTTTAAGGTAATTCCAGGCTTTAATCTACAGGTTTCCAACTCATTGAATACATCGCCAATTTGTCCCTGAATCCATTGTTAATTCATTCACAAAATTAAGTATCGAAATGCTTAATTAGCTTTAAAGTTTTGTAATTTCGCAGCTTGATTGCAACAAAAACTATTAAAATGAAATTCCAACCCGAAAAATGCCTGATCCCAGACGAAAGGATGAAACCTTTTATTGATGCCGATGAAATCTGGAACCATATAAATACCGCAAAAGCAAGCATTGAAGAAGTAAGGGCTGTGATTGCCAAATCGTTGGATAAACAGCGCCTTACCTTAGCCGAAACCGCTATACTGATAAGTGCTGATACCCCTGAGCTGATTGAAGAAATCAAAAATGGCGCCCGTAAATTGAAAGAAATGGTTTATGGCAACCGCATCGTGCTTTTTGCCCCTCTTTATATTGGGAACAAGTGTACCAACAACTGCTCGTACTGTGGTTTTCGTTCAACCAACAAAGATGCAATCCGCAGCACGCTCGAAGATAAGGAGTTGATAACTGAAGTGGAAGCCCTGGAAGATAATGGCCAAAAGCGGCTTATACTTGTGTATGGCGAACATCCTGAATACGGACCTGAGTATATTGCCCACACAGTTAAAGTAGTGTATGGTGTTAAAAAAGGCAATGGCGAAATACGCCGCGTAAATGTAAATGCGGCACCACTGGAAATCGAAGGTTTTAAGATTGTAAAAGATTCTGGCATTGGAACATACCAGATTTTTCAGGAAACCTACCATCCCGAAGTATATAAACATTACCACCTTGGCGGGAAAAAACGCGACTACAATTACCGACTTACTTCCCTCGACAGGGCACAGGAAGCCGGAATTGATGACGTTGGCATAGGTGCCCTTTTTGGATTGTATGACTGGCGTTTCGAGGTTATGGCGCTCGTTAGGCACACCAACCATCTCGAAGCTTGTTATAATGTGGGTCCGCATACCATTTCTTTTCCGCGCATACAGGAAGCCTCGGCCATGAATTTTGATGGCAAATACAGGGTTTCTGACGAAGAGTTTACCCGGCTGGTTGCCATATTGCGCCTCGCTGTGCCTTATACAGGGCTGATACTTACTGCCCGAGAAAATGCAGCCGTACGCAATGAAGTTATGAAGTTTGGGGTTTCGCAAATTGATGGCGGCACAAAACTCGAAATTGGCAGTTATTCGGAAAATAAAAACGAAGAGCAGAATTTAAACCGCGAACAGTTCCAGATTAACGACTCGCGCTCGCTGAACGAAATTATTGACGAACTGCTTTCGACCGATCATCTTCCATCCTTTTGCACAGCATGTTACAGGTTAGGCCGTACCGGTGAGCACTTTATGGAGTTTTCGGTTCCGGGATTTATAAAAAGGTTCTGTTCGCCAAATGCTATACTTACCCTTGCCGAGTACCTCGAAGATTATGCCCCAGCCGAAACCAAGCTGAAAGGCTACAAGGTGATAGAAGAAAATTTGTTGGAACTCGAAAATGCCCGGGAAAAAGTGAATGTCCCTGAAATCAGGAGCCGGATTATAAAAATTCAAGGTGGCGAAAGGGATTTGTATTTTTAAAGATTGAGCCCACTCCGAAAAGTCTTTTTTTTGCTTCAAAGTGTTACATTGAACCTGCCGATGTAGCACAAAGTCCCTAAGTTTACTTATAATTGCTTGTTTTTAAGGAATTCGTGATTTCGCTTCGCTGAGTTCACTAAGTTTATAACTCTGGATAACAAGGCTTTGTGACATTTATGCTAAAGCCTTGTTTCGGCAAGTGCTCAATTGAGCGCACACCGAAGTCACAGCACATTGCCTAAAAGCTCTTCTTCATTTTTAGGTTTTCATAGTGGTTTTTTTGTTGAGAAAATCAAGTTTTAAAATAAAACGCAACTATTCAGGGCTGAACCATTATGGCCTTAACTTTGACTTTTAACCTTTGCACTCTGACTTTCGACTTTTTCTTTTCTGGCTTGTCCAGGTTAGGTTTTATCATTTTATATCATGTTTTGGATTAAAATTGAGTATTTTTTTTAGCAAAGCCCTAATAACCTAACAGTCTATTAGCCTAACAGCCAACAATCTAACAGCTTAAACCAAAAATATAGTACGTCTTCGTTTTTCAGTAAAAGGGTAATTAGCTACAAGTTATCAATTATTTATGATATTAGGTACATAAATGCTTAAATTAGATTAATTTTGCAAGAAAATATCAGGTTGAATGGGTTGGTTATTTATTATACTGATTCCCATAGATTTAATAAATTGAAAAATAAAATGGAGGTTATTGGATGAGCAAAATTGATAGTGTAACAACAGACATATTAATAATTGGGGGTGGGCCATCGGGATTGGCCACTGCTATTCATTTGGCTGATAGTTTAAAACAAAAGGGTTTGAACCACAGAATATTGCTGGTCGAAAAAGGAAGTTCTATCGGAAGCCATTTATTGTCGGGTGCTGTAGTAAAACCTGATGTGTTTAAAGAATTATTGCCCGATGTGGATGTTTCGGAAATCCCATTCAATGCCAAAGTAACTAAAGATAATACTGTTTGGCTTACCGAAAATGGAAGCATCACATTTCCCATCCATGTGCCATACATGAACAATTTGGGAAACTATACAGCCTCAATTGGTCAAATTTGTAGGTACTTGGCGGTTAAAGCCCAGGAAAAAGGGGTTGAAATTTATACTGGTTTTGCCGTTGATGAAATCTTGTATAAGGACGGAAAAGTTATTGGTGCAAAAACCAAAGATATGGGTATTGATCACCACGGTGTGCAGTTGGAGAATTTTCAGCCAGGAACAAGGGTAGAGGCCAAAATCACAATTTTTGCCGAAGGCACGCGCGGCAGCCTGACTAAAATGCTGATCAAAAAGTACAACCTGAACGATGGCAAGAACGAACAGGTATATTCGTTGGGCTGTAAGGAATTATGGTCGGTACCGCAAGGGAATATTGCTCCCGGGCAGGTTATCCACACTATGGGCTATCCGCTTAATATGGACGAGTTCGGGGGCGGTTTTATCTATGGCTTGAACGATAATAAGGTAGCGATTGGCTTGGTGGTAGGGCTCGATTATAAAGATCCTACATTTGATACGCATGATGCCATGCAGATTTGGAAAACAACGCCTTATGTCTCAAAAATATTAAAAGGCGGGAAATTATTGGAATACGGTGCCAAAACACTTCCCGAAGGTGGTTTTTATTCTATCCCCAAACTGTTTGTTGACAATGCCCTGATTGTTGGCGACAGCGCCGGAATGTTGGCTATGCCAGCCCTGAAAGGGATACATCTGGCAATTAAATCAGGGATGTTGGCCGCAGAAACTGCCGCCAATGCATTGCAAAACAACGATACTTCGGAGAAAAGCCTGCAACTGTACGAAACCTTGGTTAACAACAGTTGGATATACAAAGAACTTTATCCCGTGCGTAATTTCAGGCAAGGTTTTGCTAAAGGTTTGATCCTTGGTGGATTGCACTTTGGAACTCAATTGATTACGGGTGGGGCAGGTTTGTTTGGCCGGTTAAAATCGGAAGCTGATTTTCAAACAACTTCCAAACTGAGCGAACTGAAAGCAAAACCTTTTAAGGAGCGTTTTAAAGGCAAATTGGAGTTTGATAAAGTGCTCACTTTCGACAAGGCATTTGATGTTTACCATTCGGGTGTACACCACGACGAACAACAGTTGGTGCACCTGCATATCAATAATCCTAAGCAGTTTGATGCCGTAAATATTGAAGAATACGCTGCCCCTGAGCAGTTTTTCTGTTCATCGGAAGTGTACGAACTCCATACCGGCAAGGATGGGAAAAAGGAACTTAGGATCCATGCCGAAAATTGTATGCATTGCAGGACCTGCGACATAAAATCGCCCGGCGATGGTATCACCTGGGTTGTGCCCAATGGTGGCAATGGCCCGGAATTTCAAAATATGTAACCTTTTAAAGAAACTGCAACAATGGCTTTAACAATTATAAGTTTAATAAAACAAGTGCCACTCCCCAGCGAAATGCGCATGGGCGACGATGGGTTAATGGATCGCACAAAAGCTAAATCTATCATAAATATTGATTGCCAGTTTGGGCTGGAAGCCGGATTGCAAATCAAAAAACAGTATCCTGATGCCCGGATGATCGTTTGCTCAATGGGCCCTGGTTCTTTTGATGCCTCGTTACGTACTGCCATATCAATGGGTTACGACGAAGCATACCTTTTATCGGACCGGAAACTTGGTGGTAGCGATACGTATGCCACGGGTTTAGCAATTTCGACCATGCTGAAACATTTAGGTTTCACCAAAGATTCGAAAGAACCATTTATAGTTTTGGCCGGACGGCAAACCAGTGATGGCGATACGGCGCATGTACCTTCGCAGGTTGCCGAAAGCATTGGTATTCCCCAGGCTACTTTTGTTGAAAGCGTGAAGGCTGACGGAAAAGGCAGCGTAATTGCGAAAAGGATTATAGAAGGCGGGTACCAGATGATGAAACTGCCCTTGCCATGCGTTATTTCGTTAACACCTACCGGAATACCACCCCGTAAACCATCGTTAAGCGGGGCCATAAAAGCGCGCTCATTGCAAATTACCACCTTTGGCATTGCCGATATTGGTTTAGGGACCGAAAAAATTGGCATAAACGGATCGCCTACCATTGTTGCAAAAGTTGTGAATATTGTTAGCGAACGTCCACCCATTACCATGTCAGTAGGGCAAAACGAAGCCTCCTTGGTTGATAGTTTGATTGCCAATTTTAAAAAAGGCGGTAATGTGCTTGAAAAGAAGGAAAAAGAAGCCAAAAAGGATTTGGACCGACCCGATTTTCCTGAAAAGGATTTTAGGGATGGGGCGAGGGGAATACTTACCTGGGCCGAGGTAACGAATGGAAAAATATCAAGGCCATCGCTGGAGTTGCTTACCCCTGCCAGGAACTTAGCCTTGCAGTTGGGCCACGACACCAAAATAATGACACTCATTATCGGCAAGCATGTTAAAAACCTTGCACAAACCCTGATAGAGCATGGTGCCGACGAGGTTATTTTTGTTGAGGACGATAAACTGGAAGAATACCTGGTGCTGCCATTTTCATCTATTTTCGAACAGGTGATAAAGGTACGGAAGCCCGAAATAGCCCTTTTTGCCGCTACCACATCGGGCCGCGAATTGGCTCCACGCATTGGCATGAAAACTGACAGCGGTGTAACAGCCGACTGCACAGGTCTGGAAATAGGCGAGTATGTTGACAAAAAAGAAAAAGTGATTTACACCCCAATACTGGAATCGAGGAGGCCTACGTATGGCGAGAGCAAGCTTGCCACCATACTTGGTTTTGTGTGTCCCCAGATTTCGACCGCAAGGGCTGGTACCTTTGAAGTCCCGGTGCAAATAGCCGGAAGGCAGGGAATTGTTTCCCGGTTCGAACCTGTGTTAAAGAAGGAAGATTTTGTGGTGGAAATTCTTGAAACCGTGCGCGGCGAAGGTGGCCTGCAAAACCTGTTTGAAGCCGATATTGTTGTTTCGGGTGGCAGGGGTACTACGGTTGATAATTTAAGTTTGGTGAAGTTACTTGCCAATGCCCTTAAAAATCAGGGTGTGAATGCCGAATGGACCTCAAGCCGGCCGGTGGTTGACGAAGGTGTGGCTGAATATGCAAGGCAGGTTGGGCAAACCGGTAAAACCTTACGGCCAAAAGTGTATATTGCCATTGGCATTTCGGGGGCCATACAACATATTGCAGGCATGAAAGAATCGGAAAAGATTATTGCCATTGACCACAATCCGAAAGCACATATTTTCCAGAATGCCGATTTCGGGATAGTAGGGGAGTACCTTGATATTTTGCCTGAGTTAATTGAGCGCGTAAACGCAGGCTTTACCTTTGGGATTGAGGTGAAGAAAAAGCAATAATACTCAAACATTCCTTTTTAATACCACCCTTTGTTATTTTTACGGCAGTGTACTACACCGCCTTTGTTTACCGCTATGGGGTTGTATGGGTTTGGGATGGAAGAGACTGAAACTTTTGACGGTTTTGTGCCAGCTACCATAGACGGGCCACATAGTATCCAATAGCATCTTACACGAGCGCAATGGCATCTTACAGGAGCGCGGTGGCATCTTACACGAGCACATTGGCATCTTACACGAGCGCAATGGCATCTTACACGAGCGCATAGGCATCTTACACGAGCGCATTGGCATCTTACACGAGCGCATTGGCATCTTACACGAGCGCAATGGCATCTTACACGAGCGCAATGGCATCTTACACGAGCGCAATGGCATCTTACACGAGCGCAATGGCATCTTACACGAGCGCATTGGCATTTTACAGGAGCGCATAGGCATCCTACACGAGCGCATAGGCATCTTACACGAGCACATTGGCATCTTGCATGAGCGCGGTGGCATCTTACACGAGCGCAATGGCATCTTGCAATTGGAAAATGGCGACCTGCATAAAAGCAATAGGAGGATGCATACTTGCGTAGTTTGTTGCCTGTTAATAACTTGTGTAAAAATATTTAGATTTGAGTTGCACGTACCCAAAAATTAGTTTTTAATTTTGGATATGGATTATTAAAAACCATAAAACCAATGTTAAACAACTAAATTTATTAAGCTATGCAGGACAGACTAAGGACCAAATTGAACATGTATGTGCTGGTAAAAGATTTTTTATTGGCATCGGAAACTATTACTGCTAAATGGGCTGCGTTTGCGGCCTTGTTTGCTGGTTTCGCCGAAACTATTACGGAGATTTTTAGCGTGGCGGCACAACAGCAAGAGGATAAAAGCGGTGTTACCAAAACAAAAGCGCAGGTTAAAGCCTCGCTGATTGAAAACATGGTAACGATTTCGGAAAAATGCGTGGCTTACGCCACGGTAGAGGAGAAATTAGATTTTCTGGCACTAACAAAATTTATGAAAAGTGATTTGCAACGACTTGCTGATGCCGACCTGATAAAAACAGCCGAAAGTTTGCATAAAAATGTGCTGCCTAAATTTGATGATGTAAAGGTGTACGAACTGAAGCAAGCGGAATTGACCGAACTGCTGGAGCTGAAAAACCAGTTTTTGACCATTTATACCCGGCCGGCCGGAGATATTGAAAATAGTGCTAAACTGACAGCAAGGCTTGATTTGCTTTTTAAGGGGGCAGATGCGGCATTGGAAAAAATGGATGCCATTTTGCAGTTGAGCCGTGTATCGGCACCGGATTTTTATGAGGAATATACACGTAGGCGTACAATAGGGAAAACAGCCACCCGCACCCGCGCTTTGCAGCTTTGGGTTGTGGATGATGTTACAGGGCTGCCAGTGGCCAAAGCCAAGGTAAAGGTTAGGTTTAAAAGTGGAACCGAACTGGCAAAAGTGGTACGTAGTACCGGAGGAAAGGGAGGCATGATAGTGGCCAGCCTGGATGCTGCCGAATACGAATATGAGGTTAGTTATGGTGGATATGTGACCTCAACGGGTTCGTTTTTTGTAAACGATGGGGTGATGACGGAGGTGGTTGTTAGGCTGAAGAAGTGAATGGTTAATGGAGAAATAGAAAAATAGTTAATGGTTAATTGAAAAATAGTTAATGGTTAACTGGAAAATTGTTGATAGTGATGGAATAAAAATCCCTGCTACGGTGTGGCGGGGATTTTTTTGTGGCGTGGGGGTAATACCAGCGCTTAGTATAGGGAGTTAGCAGGAAGCAGTGGAAAAGAGCTATTGTTTTGCAATTTTGAAGGTGTAAACATTACAGCCTGCCTGCAACCTCACAAAGTACAAGCCTTTGCTTACCTCCTTTGCATTTGCACCTATACCCTGCCAGGCTATGCAGTACTTTCCCGGTGATTGTGTCTGGTCGGTAAGGCGGGTAATTAGTTTTCCATTTATATCAAATATATCGAGCAGCACCTGGCATTGGGTGCTTAGGGTGTAGGTTATTTCGGTTAGGGTTGTAAACGGGTTGGGTGTAATAAGCATGTTTATTGCAGGCAATTCATTCGGTTTAATATTAGTAAAGATGTTGTATTTCGAGAAATAAATATCCGCAACCGAATAATTTCCGGCGCTTCCTTTATAGTAGATAATCCCTATTTCGTTATTGTTCAATTTTATTAAATTGGGTTCAAAAAAAACACCGATTATTGTATCAATAATTTCAGCAACCCAACTATTATTGATTTGCCTGTAATTTTTGAGATAACTAATATGTACATTATTGGGCAAGTCAATCCATTGACTGACCGAAATGTTGCTAAAGTTATTGTTATCAATCACAAACTGATGATAGTATGAATTATAGTTAACCTCCACACTATCCACTGGCAACCAACCAGATTCATTGGGGTAGCGGCTTAGGGTAGCATTATCATTGGACGGAATTTTATGTATATTCTGTCTCCAAACGAAATGTGGTACTTGGCTCGAATCCAGGTCAATATCGCGGTATATAAATTTTTGAAACAATGTATCACTTATCACTTCGAAAGATGACCATTGATTAGAACTCTTAAGGTAAGAAAAATAATTAACATCCTCATAATTAGCTCCTTGATTTGATAAATGGTGATGACCAACACAATGCAGGTTATTGTTACGATCAACCACCAGGTTAGTGAGAAAACAATATTCCTGGGGTATAGGGTAAGGTATTATTATTCCAGACCAAACCGAATTTTCGTAAAATCGGTATATGATTCTGCTGTTATTGGCATACCATCCGTCCCAAAAGCAATAAATTCGGCCGGTATTATCCGAAATAACTTTTGTTTTCATTGAGCCATAAAAGTTTTCCGACACTATAAAAGGGCTGCCCCATTGCGCCCCATCGTTTACCACCATGTAAATTAGCGAATTAGAAGGATCCATGGCATCGCCCTCAAACGCTACATAAAGCCGGTTTTGCAGGTCGCAAGCAATATCGGGCAGGGCAAACCATTGCAACGAGTCGTCGGCAATAGCCACTGGCACAGTCCATGTATCACCTTGGGTTTCGGATTTGGAGTACATGATTTTTCGGTATTGTTGGGTTAACATAAGGCTCCATACCGCATGTATGGTCCTGTTGTGGTCAACAATCATTCGGGGGGCATTGCAATGCTTGCCCATATTGGATACATTTACCGGGGTGCTCCAATTTTGTGCCTTGGCGGGCAAGGTGTTTATAAATAGTATTAAGGGTAATAGCAGGTAAAAGTAGCGCATAAAGGGGTTAGGTTTGGTATTAAAATTTGCTATAAAGATAGAGCTAAAAATTGCGGTTGGGGGGATTGTTTTATAAATAAATATTGGTGAAAGGCTGGTGTAAATTACCATAGCAAATGAAAGGATGGGGGAAAATGGATTGCGGGTTGGTGGCTTAAAATGAAAAATCCCTGCTATGGTGTGGCGGGGATTTTTTTTGGGTGGTGGTGAAATGGGTAAACGGTTGGGAGTAGCTGAGTGAATAAAATAAAAAATGTAAGAAGGGCTTTATTTTATGGAAACCACGTGAAAGGATTCGCGCGGTAACGGAGGGCATATACGCTGGGTTTAGTAGGGAGTGTACGGGAGTTTTCACCGAACTGTACCTGCCATCTATTTTCTTTAACACGATTTACCCTATATGTTTGGTAAAACTTACTTTATCCAGGTTTTTACAATCTGCCTCCCGGCAATATATTTTTATTCGTTCGAGTGTAAGCAATCCTGTTTATATATATCTTTGGTACGCATTTAAACCACGCAAGCTAAAAGCAAGTAAATAAGCCGTTTGTACCCATTTGTAACCGCTTATAAGCGATTGTTGTCGGTTAAATTATTAAGTGCGTATATGGAATTAAAATTATGTAAACCGCTGAATTACAGATACCAATGGAATACCTCAGTTACAACTAATACCGAAATAAACACAACTGGTTGTGTATACATAGATGTTACCAACAAGGCGAAGAAAAGACAGCGACAGCGAAAATGACAGAGAAAATGGTTTGAGAATGAATAACGAAATGACAATGAAAGAAAAAAGATTTAGTTTTTTTGCCGACCCGCAAGAAAGAAAAGCGGAAAGCCGACCCACATTTGGCACATTGCCTTTTGCCCGACCCACAAACCAACGCTTCGCAAAAGTCAAAGAGCCAAATTCTCAACGCACTATAACAGACAACTATATATTTAATTCTATCTTTAACAAAAAAATAATTCAAACAATGAAATCAATATCAAAACTCTCAGTTCTTGCAATTATTGCATTAACTATTATGCTTTCAGGTTGTAATAGTTGCAATAACGCAGCTCACAATAAGAAAATAAAGGTTGGTTACTTACCTATGGTATCAAGTTTAACCCATTTTGTAGCAGTAGAAAAAGGATATTACAAAGAGGTAGGTATAGAAGTAGAGGCTAATCCTATCAAAACAAGTAATCTTTTAGCCCAAGACCTTGTAGCTGGACACATTGATGCTGTGATAGAACTATCAATCGTCCCACTTTTAAAGCAGCTTGAAAATTCGCCAAACTCTGCAAAGATTTTCTCTATAAGCAGTATTACAAGTGAGAACGGCTTTGATGGAATTTTAGTAAAGTCAAATTCTACTATGACAAAACTTGAAGACCTTGCTGGAAAAAAAATCGGAGTTTTCCCCGGTACGACTGCGAAAAATACTTTGGCTGATATTTTCAAAACAAAATTCCCATATCTTCAGTTACCTACTTTCGTTGAATTAGACCCGCCATTACACATCCAATCATTAGAAAATGGAGACATTGACGGACTTTTTACTTATGAGCCAACATTAACTTTGGGTATTGTGAAAAGTGGTTTCAAGAAAATATGCACATCAATTTATGCAATGCAATATTCTCCAAATCCTATCGGCATCGCAGCAGTTAATAACAAATGGTTAGTAGAAAATCCTGAAGCTGCCAAAGTATTTTTTCAAGCCATTGATAAAGCCGTTGAGTTTATTAAGAACAATCCTGCAGAAGCACGAAAAATATTAGCAAAAGCAACTAATCTTGACGAAAATGTAGCAAATGCTATGAACATAATGCCGCTTTCAGCATCAACACAAATTGATTTTAATAACCTCAAGGGTTATTTAGATATTTTAAAAAACATTGGAGAAATTAAATCAACACAAAATCCACTGGACATTTGCATTAAGCAATAAAAAGAATATGAGCATTGAAATACGAAATCTATCTTTTGAATATTCTTTCCCTAAAACGAAAGTTTTACAGAATATTAATCTAAAAATTGAAAAGGGAGAAGTTGTCGCTTTAATGGGTGGAAGCGGTTCAGGCAAATCTACACTCATTAAAATTATTTCCTCATTTCTCAAACCCACAAGCGGTGAGGTTTTTGTAAATGGAGACAAAGTTGTATTAAATCATCCTTTCAAAAGCATTGCTTATGTTTCGCAATCTTCAACGAAAACACTATTTCCTTGGCTTACTGTTGAGAATAACATATACTACCCAAATAAACTTCGTAATCAATTAAACCACGAAACAAAAAAGTATTGCGATGAACTTTTAAAAATATTAGAAATAGAGCATAGGCGAAAATCTTTTCCATTAAAACTTTCGGGTGGAGAGCAAAAACGACTTTCATTAGCTGTTTCACTAAGTTATCAGCCTGAAATTATTTTACTTGATGAACCATTCTCCGGAATTGATTTTAAACTTGCTGAAGAACTTTGGGATGTGCTGTATTTGGATTTTCAAAAGCGAAATCCAACAGTTTTATTTGTTACGCATAGTTTGGACGAAGCAACTATTTTAGCAGACAGAGTGATTTTTCTTAATAACTTGAAGGGTTTATCTAAAACCGAAAAAAATATTCTTGATTTTGAACAAAATCACATAGTAAATAACCATAAAGAACGATATAAATTATTGCTCAATCCTTCTGTTGTGAATTACAGAAACTATCTATTAGAAAATTTTAATCTAGCAGTCAATGAATAAGCTTTTACAAAATCCAAAATCAACCTCATCATTAGGATTTATCTTGTTGCCGATAATTCTTATTCTCCTATGCACACTTGCGAATATATTCGCCCCAGCGACTTTACAATTTCCGAAACCCTTAGGTATTTTTCAGGATTTGCTTCAATCATTCACTGAACAAAATGTTTTATCTGCATTAGGAAATACTTTATTCGCTTTATTTAAAGCAATGTGTCTTTCTTTATTCTTTGGTGTATTAATCGGTTTATTTTTGGGGTTAAATAAAAATATTTGGAATTTATCTCAGCCCACTATTGATTTTTTTAGGAGTATTCCAGTTACATTTTTAATTCCTGCTGTTGCCTTACTTATCGGTGTAACATCTGCAAATATTGTTTGGATACTTGCAACATATCCTTGTTTGTTGATTATGATTTTTAATGTGCGAGCAGGAATTAGTAAGCAAGAACCAGAGAGAGTTCATTCGTTTTATATTATCAGTGGTTCACCGAATATATTTCAGAGATTTTTCAAAGTAACCTTTTATGAAATACTTCCCGATATTTTTTCAGGATTTAGAATTGCTCTCTCATATTGTATTGTTATTATAACTGTATTAGAATATATGAGATTAGGTAACAAAACAGGCATTGGCGGATTAATCAATGACGAATTACAAAATCTAAATTATGTCCGTGTTTATGCTTTGACTTTCATTATCGGAATTTTGGGGTTTGTTTTAAACAAGGCAATAGAAATAGTTCAACAAAAATTTGCCCATTGGGCTGTTAATCTCGATTAAAATGAAAAATTGGAAAAAAATATTATTACTTATTTGGACTGTTATTCTTACAGTTATTGAATTTGCTGGTTCTGCAAGTGATGTTCCACCTATGCTTAAAGCGATCATAAATTTTTTGCCACAGTGGTTATGGACAACTTTGCTTATTCTTTCATTGTTAATTGTTTTATATCTTTTACTGAGAAAAAATATTTGGGTAATAAAAGCAATTTATGGTAAGGATGGGCGAACAAGAATAGCGATACTATTACCATTAAATCATAGTGATGACTTCGTGAGAGAAGATGCAGAGCTTCAGCTTCAAGGTTTTGGAAAGTCACTTTCCGAAATAAGAGAGTATATAAAAAACTACGATTTGAAATTTCTTGACCACCAAAGTAACCCACTAACAGCCAAGGAACTAATCATAAATGAACTTAGGCAAGGAACGAAGTATTTCATCTGTACAATGAGTTCAGTTTGTGTAGATATATCGAAAGAATTTCCCGAATTGGACAAGAAATATGGAGCAGGTAATTCGGTGTTAGTCTGCACAGTTGCTGGTGCAGATGAGATTGTAACTAAGAAAAATAGCGTTTACAGGTTTTACATTAATTTAAAAGATGAAATATCTATCCTTTTAAAAAACATAGAAATAGATAAGAAAAAAGCAGGTATAATTTATTTCAATTCTCCATATGCTAAATCCTGTGCAAATCTTTTTCAATCTGAGTGGAATAAAAGGAATGATATTGAACACATTGCTGACGAAAATAAAATTGAACTAAAAGTTCAGAAAAAAAATCAAATCAAAGCACGTCTTTCGACCTTCAAAACTACTCTTGAATGTCGGGATGTTATTTTTATTGTTGCTTTTGGTGATGCTTACATTGAGATTTTAGAAACATTAGAAACGATTAATAAAAATGCCTTAATTGTGATGACATCTACTTTTTCATTCAAAATTTGGGAGGCAAATATTACGACAATTCTTAACAAATTTAATTGGCTATCCTGCAAACCTGTTTTAAAAAATTCCGAAGAATTTAAAAATGATGTTGATGTAGTTACTTATTTTTCAATGCACGCACTCGAAAAAATTGTGCAAGTCATTAAGTCGAGTAAAAATGGAATAAATGAATTTGATAATGAATGGAATAATAATAAGACACCTGGTAAACTCTGTTATTCTGCAATTAGTGGACGAGACGGAGATTATAAAATCGAACTGACAAAGAAAGTGAAATGAAAGTTCTAATTATCATTGATATGCTTAATGGATTTTGTAGAAAGGGTTATCCTTTATCATTACCCCTTTCAACAGCTGAAATTGAAAAATACATTAAAGTAAGAATTGCTGAGACAAATAAACAAAGAGGCAAAGTGATTTTCGTTTGCGACAGTCATTCAATGACAGACCCCGAAATCGGAAATCCTTATCCTCCGCATTGTATGCAAGGAACTATTGAATCGGAAATAATTGATGAATTAAAATCCCTTGCTAACCAATCAATTATATTAACAAAACGTACTTTGAGTATTTTCCTAAATACTGGTCTTGAAGGAAAATTAAATGAGTTTAAACCTACCGAAGTCGAATTGACCGGAGTTTGTACTGACATTTGCGACTTGTTTGCAGTTTATGAGTTAAGAATAAGAGGTTACAATGTTTTCGTTTCGCAAAAAGGTGTTTTGCCTCTTGACCCAAACAAGCAAAAAGAATATTTGGATTACTTCAAAAACCGACTTGGTGCTAAGATTGAATAGACAGCCCTCACAGCCAAGCACATTTGCAATTCGCACATACCAACGCACATACCAAAAATTGCAAAAGAGCTTGTCTGTTTGCCACCCCTGACTATGCCGACACTAAAAAACTAAATCTTTTTAAGACATAAGAAACAGAATATCAGAATTGAAAAAGTATCTCAAACCATTGACAGACAAGAACGCCCAGTTGGTAACAAAGGCTATATGCAATAAGGGTTACAGTGGGTATTCAAGCATTCTGCCCCGCTCAAAATTCAGTGTAGGTGGACAGGAAAGTAGCCCGCAATCCCTTACTGCATATAGCCTCGACCGTTGGCACACATTATAAGATAAAAACCAATGATAAAGAAGACAATCCTTTTTGCATTAATGATAATCGGAATTTGGTCTTGCGCATCCTTAGGTAGCAAGACACTTTATTTTGATGAGAATACTAAACTCTCAGAAAAAACGAAAATCATTGTATCTCAACCGACTTTGATAAACGTTAATCAGTCGGAAAATGAAATCCAAGAAATATTGACACATGTTTCGCGGGAAGAATTAAAAGAGTTCAATTTCATCATTGAGAAATCTGAGGTCAAACTTCCTGATTTTGGAATTATTGAGACTGAAATGAAAAATGCTAATGCTCAACATATAAATGGTGACTACGTTTTGTCCGCAAAAATTGAACTACTAAAAGCAATGAATCAAACAAGAGATTGCAAAGTTGAGTACAAACTTGTCTCCATTAAGACAGGTGAACTTGTATTTCACAGTAAGTACAATACAACTTTCGGAGCCACTGTCGTTTTGGTTCCTGGAATAAAGGACTATCCCAATACTGACCAAATCATGTTAATAGGACTTTCATCAGGATTTTATGAGTTTAAAAACAAACTTATGAAAAAATAACGTGTGCCAACAAATAGGACTTAAACGCAGTCGTGCACCCCAAAGCCAAATCGCAGCCGTGAACTTCCTTCCACGACTGCGATTTAAGTTTAAGTTGAACTTTACCGACTCTGATGCAGGGCCTACATGGGGATTCAATGTTTTTTGC
>CAJAXK010000023.1 GCA_903946925.1 uncultured Bacteroidales bacterium
CCAATAAAAAGTGTGGAATCCTGATAAAAAGTAATTGATTTTGCTCCAGAGGCAGTACCTTGATCATACACATTAACTAGTTTTACAGGAATGCCTTCGCGTGTGAATTTATAAAAACTCGCTTTCATGCCCGGTTCTTGGAATCCATCGGCACCCGCCATAAAGTAATTGCCTCTTGCATCCTGAATTGTTTGTCCAAAATCACCTGAACCATTTTCTGTAAACCAAGTTAAGTCCCATTCTTGATTCCCATCAATATCCATTTTCACCCAAAAAGGGGAAAACCACCCTAAACCAGACCCAGGCTGTTGTATATAGAAATTGAAACCAGTAATCAAAAATCCTGCATCTTTCGTCAGACGCAGATTGTACCCAGTTTCGTCAAAATAGTTGGTATCAGGTTCAATGCACTTCTGCCACAATGGTTTACCAAGCGAATCTAAACGATAAAGCCAAATGCGATCAAAACTATATTCATCATGACCACCTAAAACAAGATATCCCCCATCCACAAAAGAATAATTTTGAAAGCAAAGACTATAACCTGGTATATCAAATATAGTACACCATTCTTTTTCCCCGCAGTAATTAAGTTTCAAAGCGAAACCATCGCTATTATTATTTGAATATTGGATTTGGCCACTTATTAGTATACCCCCATTTGGACTTAATGAAGTACCGGCAATGATTGTTGTAGCATCATTTATAGTAAAATACCTTTTCCAAATCTCATCGCCATTAATATCTGTTTTTCTTAGATAACCAACCAAAGGCCCATTTGAAACAAGACGTTCGCTGCCTACTATTACTATACCATCATCATACGAATTGATTAAATCACGGCCAATGGCATCAAAAGTATTGTGGCCATAAGTTTTTGGCCATTGGGCATATAAGACATTGCTTATAATGACAAGTAAAGTTATTAGTGCTGTTTTCATATAAAAAAAATATATGAAGGGGCAAATTTTGCCCCTTCAAAGTTTTGTTTTAAAAAGATTAGTTAATTGACAACTGGGCGGATTGTAAGATTATACCATCAACCAATAAACTTACAATGTAAGTACCTTTAGCTATGTGGTTTAAAGGCAATACTAAGGATTTGTGTTGGTCTTTCGCCGGCTTTCTCATATTTGCTTTAGGGTTACTGGTAATGGTTTATAGTTCATATTTTTGTATGGCAATAGGTTTCCGATTTATAGCACAAATAATCAACAACACAATAAGCACTATTACCATTGCAAACCTAAGCTTTTAAATGGAGCAGATGATAATGGTTAAAAATTAATTAATGCAAAGGTTAAGTATTTGCATTTCATCAAAGGGTTATCCATTCCGGGACATCTTTTTTTCATTCACCCGCCCCATATTTCCTGCTCTTACATGAATTTCCCAACCCCACTCTACAAAAAAAACTGCTAATCCGTAGGAGGGATTTTTTTTCTGCCTCTGCCGAGCTATAAAAATTGTAATTTAGCCCCAAAACTTAGCCAATAGTAAATATACAATACTTGATCTCGATTTTTTTAGGCACAGCATTGAAATAGCCATGATTGTAAAAAACCACCAACCGAAGATGATATTATAATCAATCTGGCGTATTCCATCTGACCCCTAAAAAATAAATAATAACAGATGAATTATTGGAATAATGAATAAAAAGAAAGTACTTTTTAACCAAAAATAAATGAAACCTAATCCTTAACAATTATGAAAAAGCAGATGAGATTTTTCTTCTATCCTATGATTATAATGGGTGTATTATTAGTATTTACAAACAGTTGCAAAGAGGATGAAATAATTAAGAAAGACCCAGTAATTAGCTGGGCCAATCCGTCCGATATTAGCCTTGGCACATTGCTAGGCACCACACAATTAAATGCTACTGCCGATGTACCCGGCACGTTTGTTTACACCCCTACGGTTGGCACAAAATTAAATGAAGGCCTGAATCAGGAATTGAAAGTTGACTTTACACCAAGCGATGCAGGAACATTTAATACTATGAGCAAAACGGTAAAAATAAATGTAAACAATCCCGCCAACCCTGCTCACCTTGAAATGGTTATTATCCCCGCAGGTGCATTTACCATGGGCAGCCCTACCACTGAAATATCACGATCCGATGATGAAACCCAGCACCAGGTAACACTGAGTGCTTTTCGCATGAATAAGTACGAGATAAGCAATGCCCAGTATGCAGGTTTTTTGAATGCGAAAAGCATAGGTAGCAATGGATTGTATGCAGCAGGGCAATACCCCTCAGAAGTTTTAATTTATGCCAGCAGCGGCAGTTTGGACTGGGGTTTGCACTACACTGACGCGAAATGGATACCTGTAGCAGGTTACGAAAATTTCCCTGTAATTAATGTAACCTGGTTTGGAGCCAGCGAGTTTGCTGCTTTTGCTGGTGGTGCTTTGCCAACCGAAGCACAGTGGGAATATGCTTGCAGGAGCAATGCCAAGGGCAATACCCCCTCGCCTTTTAATACAGGCAATTGCCTAAGCAATGTACAAGCCAATTACAACTGGGCTTATCCGTACAGCACTTGCACCAACACCGTTACAACGTATCCCGGCACAACCCATGCTGTAAGCACATACACTGCCAATGCATTCGGCTTATATAATATGCATGGCAACGTTTGGGAATGGTGCAGCGATTGGTATGGTACTTATGCAACCGTAGCGCAAAACGACCCAACCGGTACAACTACAGGCTCGGCACGTGTGTTGCGTGGCGGAGGCTGGAGCAACGAAGCCCTAAATTGCCGCTCTGCTTTTCGCAACTACGGCAGCCCGAACTCTGTTGACGACGGTGTAGGTTTTCGGGTTGTGATGATTCCTTAGTTTAAAATCTGGCATACTTCTCCATTCATTGTTCTCCATGTGTTTTATTTTCAGACGCGTGCCGATAAAATTTCGTTTTACATGTTGGCTTTCAAATAAAATTTCTGCTGTTATCGCGAAAAGTCCTTCGCTTGATTCTACGAAAACAGGATGGTGTATTATCGGAATAAAAATCCCTGCTACGGTGCGGCAGCGATTTTTTTGGGGGGTGTAAATAGGGCAGAGTTGTGAGTTTGGTAAAATAGGCGAGCGAGGATGTTGAGCCAGCAAAAGGATTAACAAAGTTATCTTTGAATAATAATTTTTGTGGATAAAAAAGGCTGGCTTACTCCTTTAAGCACAAGAAAATACATTCCAGATTTCAGTTTATTATTAGTATATAAATAGGTTTGTTCACCTGGTAAATAATTTTGTTGGAATATCCTAGCGATTAGCCTGCCATCAAGTGAATATAATTCCATTTTATAATTCCCTGCCTGCTTTATTTTAAAAGTCATATAAACGCTGTTTAATGCCGGATTCGGGTTAACTTTAATACAATCAACCGAATTGCCTGATTCATCAATAGAAAGAGTATGAAATAGTGTATGGTCATATTTAGTGAAGGTTTCTCCGCAGTCGGTACTGCCATACAAATGTATTTTTGTAAATTCATTCACCCCACCTCTAAAATAGACATAATAAAATGTACATTCGCCCCGACCCGAACTAAAATGAACAATATCAGAGCAATCAATTGTATCTTCGTTTTTATAAGTCCAGGTAACACCATAATCATCAGAATGATAGATTTTATAAGTAGTTGGGCAGACAGTGTTATGGGTTACTAAAAACAATTCACCCGAATTAGCCCCTCTATACAATTCCCCGCCCGATTTAAGCTCATCACCAGTAAAAGGAATTGTATCAAAATGGAATCCAAAATCAATGCTACGGCATAACTTAGCCATTCCATTCACTGAACAGGTTGTATAAAATTCGCCAGATGAATGACCCATTACCCCCGATGCTATGTATGTAGCAGAATCTTTTGTCAATATAAGTGTAGTTCCGTTATCATAACTTTTATAAAACTGGGCCCTGGGATTTTGAATAGTATCCAGAATAGCCATCATTAGACATTCGCCAGGAAAAACACCTCCAAAAACCGTATAAACCATTTGTCTTTTAGGAGAAATGGTGGCCCAATTTTCCCCAAAATCGCCACTTTTAGTGAATGTAAATACATGATCCAAAAGAACTCCTTCAGAGGGTTCTGAATAGTCGTGATTCGGGCTTTCACTTACAGCCTCTATATTCTGTCCAAAATCTGTAATCCTCCAGAGTATATTTCTGTTTTTTGAATTACAACCAAGAAACATATCATCGTTTCTATTACCACAAAAGAGAGGCGATGACTGACAAATAACATCTAAGCCCTGTATCAATAATATGAAAGTGATAAGAGTTGATAATCTTGATGCTCTACTTATCCTAAAATAAAGCCCTAAAATGTTTTTTTCTGTTTTCATAACAAATTATCGTTTAATAAATTTAGCTGTAAACTGCTTATTGAGGGTATTGATAACAACAAAATAAATACCGGATGCTAGGGTGTGGACATCAAATTCTATGCTGTTTTCACCTGTGTTGAGCAACTTCTCCATAGATTGCACCATTAAACCCGCTGCTGAATAAAGCTCGATACTTGCAAGCGTGGGTGTGGGTAGCGAAACAGTAACCGTGCAGGTGTTTGTGACCGGGTTGGGGGTAATATGTAAACTGTTATCCATTAACCCAATTGCCGGCACATTGGTGTTGAGGGTATCGACAAATTTGAGCAGGAAGCGGATTTCGTTGCCGTTGTGTTCGCCCATCGCATAGCCCACATTGTCGTAAAACCTTATTTGTTTTATCCAGGTATTGAGCAAAGGAAGTTCGGC